>JAHHOC010000333.1 GCA_018677115.1 Arenicella sp.
GCAACAATTGCCGAAGGCACAGCTATCCAGCGCCCGGTGCGACTCAAAGAGATGTTACATGCATTGCGCGACAGTGACGGCGGCACAGTGGCAATTGAAGAACAGGACATCACGGACACTGCACTTAAACTTGCCAGGCAGGGACTTTATGTGGAGCCCACCTGCGCGCATGCGGTTGCCGGATTTACCCAGCTTGTGGAACAGGGCCAGATCGAGCGCGAACAGGAGACCGTGATCGTGCTGACCGGAACAGGTCTTAAAGCGACTTCATTCTATTTGAGTCAGTAGCACTGCCCTGCCTCCCCGGCCGGTTAACGGGGACTGCAGGAAAATTGGATTTCCTGATCGCTTGACGCTTGCAGGCAGTTTCTGCACTGAATTGGCGCATTAAGGCTCAGTTGCAGTGCGCAATCGAGACTTGAAAATGAATTACCCCGCATAGTTAGGTGACTCAAGTCGGCAACAGCGCTGGCACAGAACTTGCTTGTCGTAAAGTTGTAATACTTAGTCACTATCATTACTTTTCGGTACCCAGGGGGCAGTTTAAAATGCAGACGATCGAGGACAAATCAAGGACAATGTATGGAATATCGCGTATGGATGATGAGCTCAATCGCAAGCATGCATGGCGGGTCAGCTTGTGCCGCCACGGGAAGCGGCATGTTAAAAGCTTCCCGGACAAAAAATACGGCGGAAAGGCCAGTGCACTTGCCCAGGCCAAACTCTATCGCGATCAGTTCCTGAAGGATCATCCACCCCTAAGCCGTAAAGAGTTTTGCAATGCCAAACGCCGCAACAACAGAACCGGAATTACCGGCGTTTATAAATATTGCAAATCCTACAAATTAAAAAGCGGTTTGATCAAGGAAAACTGGTATTGGGAGGCAAGCTGGCCAGATGCAGTGGGCGAAAATGCCCATAAGACATTTCCGGTAAAAAAATACGGTGACGAAATTGCCCGGCGGCTGACGATCCGCGCGCGGGAAGAAGGCATGCGAGGCGTTGAGGGTACGTTCTGGGCAGCCGAGCGCGGCGAACTCAAGGCCGCAGAGTCGAACGCAGGCTTGATATCCACCATCAAAACCCCAACCGGTCAGGTCGCCTGATAAGGATGCTTATTTATTCAGCTAGTTTATTGCTCAACAACCACTGGTAAAGATCGTTGCCTTCATAAACGCGCCGCCAGGTATCGTGCTCCATGTCCTGATGGATAGTGAAGCGCACATCTTTGTGACCTGATTGTTCGAGCTTATTCAATCCGGCGTAGAAGTAGCGCAGGTTGACGGCGGAATCCCTGCCGCCAGCAAAGACCCAAAGCGGTAACTGCCTCTCCGCAATCGGGGCTACCTGGTCGGGATGTACCCATCCAACCACCGGCGCTATAGCCGCAAACAGTTCGGGATGTTTGCTGGCCATATACCAGGTACCAAAACCGCCGTAACTGATGCCGGATAGATAGAGCCGGTTGCTATCGACATTGTATTTTTGTGTTGCAGCTTTAACAATGCCGAGTAAATCCTGTTCAACAAGGTCCCAGCCAACCGGCGGCACTAATGGCGCCAGCCGCGGCCAGAACGACCAGGCCCACTCCGCCTTCATTTTCTGTTGTGACTCGAATTCCACCGGGCGTGGCGGCACACCCGTTGCTAGCCTCTGCGGAATGTCCTCAAACTTTCTGTTGTCGATGTAGTCAATGCCCAACTTGTCCTGGCCAAACATATGTAGCTGGGGCGCGACAATGATGAACGGTAGATCACGTTTCTGCACCCAGGCCTCATACAACGGGCCGTGATGGAGCACGAAATCGAGTTCCGACTTGCCATCGCCGCGCTCGCCATTGCCATGCAGAAAAAATAATAGCGGCCATTTTTTAGCTGTATCTGCGGAATAGTTGCGCGGCAGGTAGACAAAATAATCCCGTTCCTGATTATCAATCTCGCTAACATAACTGTCGCGCAGCAGCTGGTCATTCAACTCACTCGCTTGAATCAAATCGCCAGCCATGAGGATTAACGGCAGCAGCACATATAACTTGGTTAATTTCATCATATCGTGTTGGTATTTCGCAGGTTCTTGAAAACTACTTGTCCGGAGTAGCGATATAATCATTTATAATATACTGGCAGGCTAAACTGAAACACTGAAAACACCTATATGAGTAAACAAGGCTTACACGATCTGCTGGCGGAATTAAAAGAGCATCGGAGCGGCGCCGATCTTGTCGACAGCGAGCATCAACAGCGTCTTGATGAAATCGTTGAGTCGCTTGAGCAGCAACGCTTGTACCCGGACACCTTTGATCAATATTCAACCCTGATCGAACAGGTTAAGCTGCTGATGCTTGATTTCCAGAGTGAACACCCGAAGATTTCCGCGGTGTTGAACAGCGTTCACCGGGTGCTTAATAACTTCAAGTCCTGAATGACATCGAAGGCAGGCTCTGTCGCGGTATCCGCCGCGCTCCCACCTTAACGCCTGAACACCCTGTTGTTAAACCAGCGATAGGCCAGGCACGCGGTCAGTAACAACAACATGCCGTTCACCACAAAGGCCATTTCTTTCGCCCAGTATTGATAGATAAAGCCCCCCGCCAGTGGACCCAGGGCGGCACCTACCCCGGCGGCCGCTTCTTTGGCGCCGAGAATTGTGCCCCGCAGGTTGGCTGGGGCCATATCGGCAACCAGCGCATCCTCCGCCGGGCTCGCCATCGCCCAGCCGACGGAAAATAATATATAGGATGCCGCTACCAATATCAGTGAGGACCAAAACGGCAATGCGATAGAAACGCAACCCGCCAGAGTGATACCCAGAGCAATCACCGGCCCGCGTCCCCAACGGTCTGACCAGTGCCCCGCATAGCGCGGCAATACAGCATATACCAGGCCAGAAGGCAGGAACACAAAGGCCAATACCAGCACGTCCACGTCATACTTGCCTTTCAGGAACAGCAGGTAGATGGGTTCAATCAAGGCGCTGGCAAACGCCGACAAGAACACTACCAAAAACACACGCGATAATTGCAGTGACCACGGGATGCGAATTTTTTCCGTGTGTGGCGTGATCACGCGGGATTCCGGAAGCACCCTGAATGACCACACCAGAGCCAATGCCGATGCCAGCGCATAACCGGAGAACGCCCACACCCAGGCTGATTGCATTGGCATGAATCCAAGCAATGTGAATCCATACGTAGCACCCACCATGCTGCCACGTACCGAGGTCGTGGTCAGGTGTCCCATGGCCGAGCCTCGGGTGGTGGCATCATTCAGGTCAGCAATGATGGTGCGCG
>JAHHOC010000350.1 GCA_018677115.1 Arenicella sp.
GGATTAAGCATCTTGCCATTACCAGTGCTGCGCACAAAGGCAGTTTTCTCAATGTCATCAATAATTCGCCGGCTTCAGGGACCCGGTTTGTGAATAATTGATCGATAGTCAAAGCCACCGGTTCACTTGGTTTTAGTGAAACCCGTTCTGGCATATAATCAAACGCTTCTAATCCGCGTCATTGATACCATGAATCCACAAGAAAAAGACCTGCGCACCCAACTCGCCGCCTGCTACCGAATATTTGATTACCTGGGCTGGGATGAGTTGATCTATAACCACATCACCATGCGCTTGCCCGGCGATGAGGGGCATTTCCTGATCAACCCTTATGGCCTGCATTACAGCGAGGTGACCGCGTCCAATCTGGTCAAAGTGGATATCGAGGGAAATATAGTGGAATCCACCAACTACGCGGTTAATCCGGCGGGCATGCTGATTCACAGCACCATCCACGGTGTACGAGAGGACGCTCACTGTATCGGTCATATTCATTCCACTGCCGGTATGACTGTGGCTTGCCAGCAGGAAGGTTTACGCATTGATAATTTTTACTCGGTGTTGCTGTATGACCGTGTCGCCTACCATGATTTTCACGGCATTACTGTTATGCCGGGGGAAAGTGAACGGTTGATCGAGAGTCTGGGTGATAAAAATGTGTTGATATTGCGTAGCCACGGTTTGTTGGCCTGCGGCCATACTATCCCCGAAATGGTGCTTAACCTTTACCTGCTGCAGCGCGCCTGCGAGATTCAGGCAGCAGTTGATATGACCGGAAAACCAGTAGTTCCGGTAGCTGAGGAAATTGGCCAGCAAAGTGCTGAGCTATTGAAAATGCAGATGAGCAATAACACCGGTGCTATCGGGGAGATGGAGTTCGATGCTTTGACACGAATAATCGATAAAATCGATGATTCTTATAAGGATGTTTGATACTAGCTGAGAGCTGACCGGAGGTAGAACAGAGAAAAGATTGTTGAGGCACGTTGCTGCCCCGTTAATTTTTGGTTCATCTGCACTCGATATAGTGTTCAGGGTGATAATCTAAAACACAATGGAATTGGTTCTGTGCTGATGTTGACAATCTTTAAGTGGGTCGCTGGTTTTCTGCTGACGCTAGCATTACTGTTAGCGGCCGCGGCCTTTATCCTGCCCAGGGTTTTCGAGCCCAACGAGCTACGTGATACGCTGGTCAAGCTGATTGAGCGCGAAACCGACCGCCAGCTACAGATTGATGGTGATCTTTCCTATTCGGTATTTCCCTGGTTGGGCGTGAATGTTGAGCAGTTAAGCTTCTCCCAACCACCGCAGATCGGCTATCAGGATGGCCCGATGTTGAAGGTGGCCGCAGCGCAATTGCGGGTAAAGCTGGTGCCGCTGCTGAGCAGGCGTTTAGAAGTGGATACCATTATCCTGCAGCAACCGCAGCTGCGCATGATTACCCTGGCCGACGGCATCAATAGCCTCAGTGGCTTACCGGGTATTTCAGATCAAACAACCGCTGGCCAGGACAGGGGGGCGGAGACGGCGGTGGCCCTGGTAGTGCAGGGTGTTGAACTCAGCGATGCCATTGCAATCTGGGATGACAGGAGCTCGGGGGACTATTACTCATTCACTGAATTAAACCTCAACAGCGGCAATTTAATTGGTGAGCAAGCTGCTGATTTTTCTCTGTCTGCAATGGCTGAGCTGAGTCCCGGTCAACAACCGATAGAGTTTGAGTTCGACGGAAGGGCTAGAGTTGACACCGAAACTCTTGCGGTAGAGTTAAAGGGCGTGAAGGGTTTTGTTGCGCATGGCACCCAATCCATCAACCTGGCCATGGATGCATTACAGCTTGATCAGGCTCAGAAGCTTCGAGCCAGCAATGTTGATTTGACGGCCAAATCTGTAAGCCTGGGTGAAGATGATTCAAAAGCTGTCATCGATGCGACTTTAACTACCAGCAATATAGGCATGGATCTGGCGAATGGGAAAATATCTCTCCAGGACGCACGCCTTGTCAGTAAGGTCAAAATGGATGAGCAAGCCGAGATAGATAGCACTCTGACAGCGCCTGGTTTTGAATTCAACTTGCGCTCCGGACAGTTTGGGGCCAATGATGTTTCAATCAACGGAACTTTTGGGAGGCGCCCGTTTGAGGTGTCTGCAATAAAAACCGACGCCAACTTAAACACGCAGATTGTCAACATCAACACTGTCGAGTTGAAAAGCAGTGATCTGCTGGCGACGTTACAGGGGCTTAAAGTTAGCGAGTTCATTGAGGCACCAAAATACAGTGCCTCTGTCGAGTTAAAAACATTTGATGCTGCCAGAATGCTGGAGGATCTTGAGGTCGCATTTGAGCCCGCTGACCCTGACGCATTACGCGCGGTTTCATTAATTGCTGACGTTACTGCCAGTTCCGATAGCATCGATATGCATAAACTGGCGCTAAACCTGGATCAAACAATGTTGCGGGGTAATTTTACCGCAAGCAGTATATCGCTGCCTGTGCTTGCATTTGACCTGAGCCTGGATTCTCTGGACCTGGATCGGTATATGCCCGCCACGGCGAATGAGCCTGCTTCGCGTAATCAGGTCACTGGTGGTGAGTCGTTGGTAGTGCCCATGGCGTTATTCAAAAATGTGGAAGCAAATGGCGTATTTAGAGCTGAAAAACTTATTTCCGGCGGGTTGGAATTCAATGACGTTAATGTGCAGATAAAATCAACGCAGGGTTCGGTATCGATCGTACCCAGGGCAAAATTGTACGAAGGCAAACTAGGTGGATCCATGGACTTTACCGAGCAGTCCGGTGTCTCAACATTGCGCATTAAAAACGAGATCAACCTGGTTAGTCTGGGGAGTTTGCTGGAAGCCGCCGATGTAAGTAAACAGCTAACCGGAATTGGTTCCCTGGTGCTGGATCTGACTATCACCGAGCGCGATGGCGAACAGCATAATAGCGGCACAGTTAAATTGCTGGCGAAAAATGGGGCCATTAAAGGTGTTGATGTTAAAGGCATTATCGATAAGGGCTATGAACAATATCTTGCCCTGCGCGGGCGGCAAGTCGAAAAACAAACTGATGGGGAGGGGCAATCGTCGGCAAACGACGAAACCCGGTTTGCCGAGTTGCTGGGAACTTTTTCCATTTCTGATTTCAACATGAGTAACCGCGATTTCAGCATGAAAGCGCCTCTGTTCCGAATCGCCGGGGAAGGCGATATCGATATTGCCGGTCAAACGGTCGACTACCTGCTCAATGTTTCAGTGGTCAATACCAGCAGTGGACAGGGCGGGGAGGCTCTGGACAACCTGAGGGGGATTACACTGCCGATACGGTTGCGCGGCTCACTGCTGGCGCCGAAATATTCACTGGATATGAAAGCTCTGTATAAAGGCCTTCTGGCAAAGGAAGTTGAACAGAAGAAATCAGAATATCTGCAGGAGAAACTGGGTATAGAGGAGGGGGGCAAATTATCAACCAAAGACCTGCTGCGAGAGGTGCTGATCAAAAAGGTAGAAGAAAAAATGGGTAAAGAAGAACCTCTGGAAGCGCCTGATGCTGAAACTGAACCGCAAAACCCCGCCAAACCTTCTCCCGAGGATACCGACCCAGCGTCCTCTAAGTCCGTTCCTGATGTAGCCGCCGACCCGGATACTGAGCCTTCCGGTGAATCATCTGGCGAAGCGGTCGATGATCAACGCACCACAGAGGAAAAACTAAAGGACGAACTCAAGGAGCGTTTATTGGAAGGATTATTTGACTGATTGAAGAGCGCGTCATATGTTCAAGCACCGCTATCAAGCTTTAGTTGCAGCCTGCCCGCGTGTAGAATCGACGGTCTTTAAGC
>JAHHOC010000351.1 GCA_018677115.1 Arenicella sp.
ACAACAACAGCTCATAATAGGCCGCCAGAGCGGTATTAGCACAGACCATAGCCAGCAGCGCGGCGGCAAACAGAATCAGGCCGCCGGCACTTTCCAGCTTTAAAAACTCAGTGATAAAGGACTTGTCGGTTTGTGGCATCTTTCCTCTTTAACGCAGCGCTATTTATTGTACTGGTCAGCGTTCTTCTGGCTATGAGTCAGGCTTGACGTAGCCGATGGTGTGGAATTCTCTAATTAACTACTGTTTCCTGATAACCGTGAATTATACGTTAAACCTGAAATGCACTACATCACCGTCTTGCATGACATAGTCCTTGCCTTCCAGACGCAGTTTGCCGGCTTCCTTAGCTCCCTGTTCGCCACCGTATTTGTCATAGTCGGCGAAAGAAGTTGTTTCTGCGCGAATAAAACCTTTTTCAAAATCGCTGTGAATAACACCGGCTGCTTGAGGAGCAGTATCACCGACGCGAATAGTCCACGCGCGTACTTCTTTTTTGCCGGCAGTAAAATAGGTTTGCAAACCCAATAACTCGTGACCGGCGCGGATCACCCGGTCGAGACCCGGCTCTTGCTGCCCAAGTTCCTGCAAAAACTCAATTTTTTCATCGTCATCCAGTTCGGCTATCTCGGCTTCTATGGCGGCGCAGATGGCTACCACCGCCGAGCCCTCCTGTCTTGCCAACTCAATGACCTTTTCCAGCAAGGGATTACTGTCAAAACCTTCTTCATCCACGTTGGCTATATACATCGTGGGTTTAGCAGTCATCAGACACAGGTGTTTTATTTTGGCAGCATCTTCCTTGTCCAGATTCATCGCCCGAACCGCCTTACCGCTATCGAGATGAGCGGAAACCTGATCCAGAACCTGTTTCAGTTTGATCTGGTCTTTGTCGCCCGCTTTAGATGCTTTAGCAGCGCGATTGATCGCTTTTTCGACTGTCTCCATGTCTGCCAGGCAAAGTTCCGTTTGGATTACTTCAATATCGGATAGCGGGTCAACCCTGCCCGCCACATGGACCACATTGTCGTTGTGAAAACAACGCACAACATGCGCTATCGCATCCACCTCACGAATGTTGGCAAGGAACTGATTACCCAGACCCTCACCTTTTGAAGCACCTTCTACCAGGCCGGCGATATCTACAAACTCCATGGTAGCCGGAATAATCTTCAGCGGATCGGTTAATTCGGCCAATCGTGTAAGGCGAGCGTCAGGCACTTCGACAATTCCAACATTGGGTTCTATGGTACAGAATGGATAGTTCTCTGCCTGTATACCAGAGCTGGTCAAGGCGTTGAATAGTGTAGACTTGCCAACATTCGGCAATCCCACAATGCCACATTTAAAACCCATACTGCATTCTCCTCGCTGGACGTTGCCAACCTGAATCATTGGTAGTAAAGACTGAGGGACGAAAATACCTCATGGATTTCCGCCTAGATTTGTATGCAGCTCATTCATTGCGGCAGCAAAATCACCCTCAACAATCAAGTCAATCACTCGTAGTGATTCTGCTATTGCATGTTCGATTTTCGCCTGATCGTCTTTGCTGGCCCTTTTTAATACATAGCTGGAAACATCGCGACCCGTACCGGGGTGACCTATACCAATACGCAGGCGGGCGAAATCTTTGCTGCCGGTCTGTTGAATTACATCTCGCAAACCATTGTTACCACCGTGCCCGCCGCTCAACTTGAGCCGGGCGATACCAGCATCCAGATCCAGTTCGTCATGCACAAGCAGAATTTCCGGCAAATCAATTTTGTAATACTGCGTCGCTGCGACCACGGCCTTGCCACTCAAATTCATGAATGTATCGGGAGCAAGCAGGCGCACTTGCTGGCCGGCAATCACAGCTTTACAACTGCGGCCAAAGCAGTGCTTATCGGTTTTCAGGGTAGCGCCAATTTGTCGGCACAACTCTTCGAGAAACAAAAACCCGGCATTGTGCCGGGTTTTTGAATATTGCTCGCCCGGATTGCCGAGGCCGACAATCAGCTTGATTGGCGATAGGTTCATTTGAGTTATTCGTTTGAACCGCCTTCTTCAGGTGTCTCGCCTGTCTCAGCTGCTTCGCCTTCAACCGCTTCACCGTCTTCACCTTCAAGTTCTTCAACTTCCTCTTCCTCGGCTGCCTGTATCCTCGGTGCCAGTACTGATGCCACAGGCAACTCGAGGTCGGATTCCTGCACGGAGCTGGCTAATGAAACGCCCTCCGGCAGCACAACCTCACCGAGACTGACTGATTCACCCATTTCCAGGCCTGAAACGTCTACTGAAACGTATTCCGGCAGGTCTGAACCAAGACAGCTAACATCAATGGACGTCATGCTGTGAGCCAGGATGCCAAACTCCAATTTCACACCGGGCGCTTCTTCCTCACCGCTAAAGTGCAGGGGCACGGTCATGGTAATGGTGTCCTTACGACTCACCCGTTGAAAATCCAGATGCATAACCTGCTGTTTGAACGGATGCATTTGTACATCGCGCAATATAGCCCGTTGCAGATCATCTCCAACGTGCAGTTGTACCAATGCGGAATGGAAAGACTCTACCGCCAGTTGCATCATAATCTTATTATGATCAACTAACAGGTATTGCTCATCTTCTCCACCGCCATAGACCACCACCGGGACTTGGCCATTACGTCGCGAACGACGGCTGGCTGCGGTACCGGATCCGGCTCTTACTTCAGCTTCTACTATAAAATTAGCACTCATTACTGTTCTCTTGTAATTAAGTTATCTTCCAATCACGCGACAAATATTCTATCTCGTGGACTAAATTTTCTGCCGATTAATCATCTTCAGAAAATAACGAACTCACAGAATCACTAACTGTGATCCTGCGAATCGATTCGCCCAGCAAGTGTGCAATCGACAGCTGTCGAATCTTGTTGCTTGCTGCTGCTGCATCGGAAAGTGGAATTGTGTTGGTTACCACCACCTCATCCATATCAGACGCATTTATTCGGTTAACTGCCTCGCCGGACAATACCGGATGAGTACAGTACGCGCGCACCGCTGTGGCGCCTTTCTCTTTAAGCGCATCGGCCGCCTTACAGAGCGTGTTGGCAGTGTCGACCATATCGTCAATCAGTACGCAACTTCGCCCTTCGACCTCACCAATCAGGTTCATCACCTTGGCAACATTGGCCTTGGGGCGGCGTTTGTCGATAATGGCCAAGTCAACACCGAGCCTTTTGGCAAGTGCCCTGGCACGAACCACACCACCAATATCCGGAGAAACAACAATTAAATTGTCTTCCTCGAGACCACGGATGTCATCCAGCAACACCGGCGAACCGTAAATATTATCCGTCGGTATATCAAAAAACCCCTGTATTTGATCGGCATGCAAGTCCATGGTTAATACTCGGTCTGCGCCGGCCGTGCTCACCATTGAAGCAATTAGCTTTGCACTGATCGGAACTCGCGAGTTACGTGGGCGTCGATCCTGGCGTGCATAACCATAATATGGCATTACTGCTGTTATCCGCCTTGCCGACGAACGGTTGCAAGCGTCGATCATCAACAGAAGTTCAATCAGGTTTTTATGACTCGGTGCACAGGTAGGCTGAACAATAAATACATCGCGACCACGAACATTCTCTAAAATTTCGACCGTGATTTCACCATCACTGAATTGTTCGACCCGAGCTTTCCCTAGAGGAACTTTCAAGTAATCAACCACCTGCGCGGTCAAATCAGGATTCGCATTACCACTGAAAATAGTCAGATTATCAATCGACACTTATGCTCTCCTCATCCCCGTTTTTGCGATTTTATTAATTGTTGGCCTGTTTCAATTTTGACCAGCGTGAGTGAGCCTGATTTTAGTTGGCAACCTGATTAAAGCTAGTCAGCTGCCAGATTGACCTCACATACATGCTAGAGAATTGGCTGGGGTGGAAGGATTCGAACCTTCGAATGCCGGAATCAAAATCCGGTGCCTTAACCACTTGGCCACACCCCAGTGCACTCTTCATAAAAGTTTCAACGGGTGCCGTATTCCCCAATCTGATGCTAATCAAATGCAGTTCGCAGCGGGTGGACATTTAGCCCCCTGGCAACGAATCCGGTTGAATCTGATGGCTTGATCGAAAGCAGCTCAAGGCCCTGTTGCCGGTCAGAAAGCGGCAAAAATACCGAGCTTCCGGAACCACTCATACGGGCCGGTCCAAATTCGCATAACCACTCCAGCAAGGCATCAACTTGCGGGTAATCAGACCGCACCAGGGGTTCAAGCTGATTTTCCCCAAATAACACGTCCACGCCCTGCTCGAGAGCGCGTATTTTCTTCGCCCGAGGCCTCGCTGTCAATTGTTTATGTGCAAAAACCTCAGCTGTTGAAACGGCCACATTGGGAGTGACAATCAAATACCAGTGTTGTGGAAATTGAGCTGGGGTCAATTGTTCGCCAACGCCTTCTGCCCAGGCCGCTTGACCCATGACAAACACCGGCACATCAGCCCCGAGTTGCAGACCGAGTGTCGCTAACTGTTGCCGCTCGAGATCAAGTTGCCATAAATGGTTGAGCGCCAACAATGTGGTGGCGGCATCCGAACTGCCACCGCCCAGACCACCGCCCATCGGCAGGCGCTTGATTAAATCAATATCTACGCCAAGTTCAGGATCGGCGAATGATTTAAGCAGCTGTGCTGCTCTGAGACAAATGTCCTCCTGTTCACTAAAGCCGAGATCATAGCGGCGTGTGATCTGCCCGCTTCGATTGACCGTAAAATGCATTTCATCACCGTAATCCAAAAACTGAAAGGCGGTTTGTAGTTCGTGATAACCATCGGCTCTTTTGCCAACCACGTGCAAAAATAAATTAATTTTTCCCGGGGCCGGCCACGCAGTCAGATTTACCATTGCCAGCCCTGTGTTATCAGCCGCACTTTCACTGTCTGCTGTTTTTCATCTCCGAGGTTTTTAATGGCAGTAAGTTTGCGCGGTAACCGGCCGGCATTATTTCCTGCGCCATAGTCACGGTAATCCGAGTAGCTAATTTCCCACCCAAGCTGCTGAATAAGCGACACTTGATCGGCTTGGTTCACGCGATAGCGGAATGGTTCGTTGGGGAGCGGCACAACAAACAACCAGTGCGTCAAGGCCTCAACCGGAATCGGCCACCCGACAATTTCCGTTAACAGCTGTTCAGCGCTGTGACCAGTGTACATAATCCCCTTGCTATCACTGAGTTGCACACCGTATTCATCAAACTCCAGTTCGACTGCACCAGCACCTAATGGCCCAAAGAGTCTTACTTTGTTAGCCTGATCCTGGTGCTGCCAAATCATATTTGCCTGTTCGCTGATATCCGATGTACGTATACCCACTTTGGCATCGTAACGCCAGACAGGAAGCTCAGCTCTTTTTCGGCTTTGTGCAAATCTCTGGCTGTCTGTGCGCCAACGCAGATCTGATTCCGGTATCACAACTCCATGTTGGCATGCAGTCAACGCCAGCGACGCGACGAAAAATATAAAGCGCCTCAGCTGCAGCACAAGTGACCTAGGAACCGGTATCGAATTCTATACTGTAACGCTCAAGCGTTTCCAGCAGCAGCGGGTTTTCGGCATCATCCGACATCGCCTTGCTCCATATTTCGCGCGCTTCTCCAGCTTGACCGGATTCCCATAGTACTTCACCAAGATGCGCTGCAACTTCGACCTCGTCACTGGCGCTGTAAGCTTTCCTTAAGTACTCAAGCGCACCTGCATAATCCTCCATTCTATATAGCACCCAACCCATACTGTCGAGGATGTGCGCATCTTCAGGCCTGAGTTCCAATGCCTTAGTTATCAGCTCTTTAGCTTCCACATAACGATCTGTCTGATCAGCAAGTGTATAACCCAATGCATTCAGTGCATTAGCGTGCTCGGGTTGCAGGCTGATTATGTAACGCAAGTCCTGTTCCGCCGTTTCCACTTCTTTTAATTCCGCCGCTACCAGCGCACGGGCATATTTCAATTCTGTGTTGTCAGGTAAATACACCAGGGTTTCGTTGATATAACCCATCGCTTCCTCATATTCCCGGGCCTGCATCAGCAAGTAGTGCCGGGTAATGGCAACATCGACATATTCGAGCTGGGTTTGCGGTTGCAGCGCGCGCAGGGTATTGATTGCTTCCCTCAGGTTGCGGGTATGGAAACGCATGTTCGCTACCTGCAATTGAGCGCGCAGAAAATTTTCTTCACTGACTATTCTTTGGAAGTGTTTTTCTGCTTCCAGAAACCTCTCATCCTGCGCCGCACGGCGGGCGAGGGCCCACCGCACCTCCTCGTCTGCGGGATCTTCCTTGATTGCTCGCTGGTAGTACTGTTGTGCCAGATCTGGCTGTTCCAGCTGCTGCGCCAGCGCCGCCGCATAAGTCAGGGCAGCCACATTTTTGGGATCGTCCAGCAATACTTGTTGCACCGTGACCAGCGCTTCCTCGAAAGATTTTTCACGTGCCTGCTCTGCGGCCAGATTCATGCGCATTGCTATGGAGCCCGGATTGGCTACAAGAAACTGCTCAATGTAGGACATCAAATCGGCACTTTTACCCTGGCGACGCAGCATGCTGGCCTTCATTTGCGCGGCCAGGTCCCAGCCGGGCTTAATTTTGAGTGCCTCGTCAAGCCACTGTGCCGCCAGCTCATTAAATTCGAAGCTTTCTGCAACGTAAGACGAACTCAACAAAACCTGTTCAGACGCAGGGAACTCGGCAACGTAATGCTCAACAATTTGTATCGCTGCGTCAGCGTTGGACTGTCTTACCAGCAGCCCGGCAATTTCCTTGATATGCACATCGATAGTCTTGTCACCACGACTGCTATCGAAATTCTGCAGCACCTCGTCAACCTGTCCAGCACCGACCTGTGCCAATTGCAACGTCGTATTGGCATCTTTATTATCCGGTTGCACAGTCGCCCATAATTTGGCCGCAGTGGTCGCCTGCTGGTAACTTGCACTGCGCAGTGCAAGCATCGCTGCCAGACGGGCAACGCGAGGATCCTGACTGGTCTGTGCCGCTGCAAAAGCGTTATCCAGCGCAGCTTTCCAGTCACCCTTATAAGATGCCATGTTGGCAGTTAATAACTGTTCTAACAGCGCCGCATCCAGTTCCAGGTGGGGTAGGTTTTTCTGTAATGGGGGCAATTCATCCTGTTGCGCAGATTCCAGAGCGGGACCCTCTTCGGCAACTGCGCCTGCATCAGGAGCTACTGCGGATGTGACACACCCGGTTAAGCTCAAGAATAGAAGCACCGGTAGCAAACGCACAAGGTACAAAGCGCAGTAGGGGCTTAAAATAGACATTAGAGAATAAAGCTTAGGCAAAATCGCAGAGCTGACTGTAGAGGTCGATTATATACTTAACTTTGCTTCGTGGAGAAATTACAATCCCTACTCCTGTTCCTGTTAAGCTCCCCAGCCAATCATCGTTTTACCTGAGACGTTTATGATCAATAGCCTGCCCGTACTTGCTGCAACGCTCGCCTTTTTAGGCTTTGGCTACCTCACATTGGTACGTATCATCTGGAAACAGCATTCTGAATCCGGCTTATACGAAGCATTGTCCACCACGATGTCGCATCCCGCCGGGTGGCTGCGCGACCTTGGCCGCAGTGGCTTCTATCTCATTCTACCAGCCGCCAGCCTGCTGATGTTCTGGGGCTGGGGGCCAGCGCTGCTCTGGTT
>JAHHOC010000382.1 GCA_018677115.1 Arenicella sp.
TGGCGGTAGCGTCGGCAATCGGCTTGGCACCCTCTGCGACGAAGATCAATACGCATTTATCCTCAGCGAAATGCGAGAAGTGGTAGGCGCCGTCTTCCACGTCATACAGTCGCGCAACAGAAGGCCGATAGCCCTCAACCATAACCTTGCGCAGGATAGCAAAGCCGGTTTTCATATTATCCAGTGTGTAGCCCAGGAACCGGTTATTCTCGGGGAAATACCTGAAGATCTTCACCGTCACCTCGGTGATAAAACACAGCGCGCCTTCATTACCGATGATGATGTGGCGGATATCAGGCCCGGCAGCGCGGCGCGGTACATTTTTGATGCGTGTCACACCGCCTTCGGGAAATATGGCTTCCAGACCTACCACCATATCCTCGATGCCGCCGTATAAAGTGGAAAATTGACCAATACTGCGGGTTGCCACAAGGCCACCGAATTGTGCCAATGGTTTTGATTGCGGTGAATGTCCGGTGGTGTAACCCTGTGCCCTCAGGTCATCCTCCAGCTTCTGTAGTGGCACACCGCACTGCACGGTTGCCTGCATATTAGTGATGTCAATATTCACTATCTGGTTCATCAACGAGCCATCAACGATCACCGAATTTTCCAGAGCGGTCTCCAGCCCCCCTTCGGTAGCAGAGCCGCCGGTGCGTGGCACGATATTTATCCGCTGGGCATTGGCAAAATCGATCACCTGCTGCGCCTGTTTAGTGCTGTCAACGTAGGCGATGGCGGCTGGAGTGGGCTGGGTATATACGCCATGGAAGGCTTCAAATTTGCGGAAGCGGTCGACACTGCTGTCTTTTAGAATTTGCGGATCGGTTTCCACTTGCGCGTCGCCGACTAAAACTCTGAGTTGTTCGACGATCTGTTCGCGGCTTAGGGCCATGTGCTGTTCTCCTGAGGTTACGAAAATGTATGAGATTTGCTGAGAATTTTGTCGGTGAGAGTGGTTATATCAAGGTACACCGAGGTGTTAATTTCATCATAGGTTTGTGTGTTTGCATTCACCGGAGTGAAGCCGCCTGCAAAGCTGACCATGTTGTCGATGGCCTCATCAAAATCGCCGTAGGCGTCAACTGCGACCGCTACGCAGATCGCTGCCCCGAGAGCTGCGGCGTCACGCACCGCTGGTCGTTCGGCAGGGATACCAAACACATCGGCAATAATTTGCATAAATAAATCACTGTTAGTCCCGCCACCGCTGACTATTATTCTTCGTAAACCGAAGCCGAGCTCATTGCGCATGGCATCGACGTGATTGTTCATGGTTAGAGCAATTGCTTCCAGAATTGAGCGGTATATATGCGCGCGCGTGTGAGTGCTGCGGAAGCCGATCATCACCCCGCGCTTGAAAGGTTTGTCGGGTGGCGCCAGCCATTCCGGCACTGTCATCAATCCATCAGCACCCACTGGCACCTGTTCGGCTTCACAGTTGAGAATCTCCTCTGCCGAGGTGTCGGCTAAACTGCTCTGCGCGATAAGTTGCGGACCCAAAAGGTCTTTAAACCAGCTAACAGTGCCCATGCCATTGCGGATGCCGCCACTCTCGTGAAGGTAACGGCCAGGTATTGAAGACATATTGGAAAAATAGTGTTTTGCATTTACTTCATTGCTGTCACCGTAGACCATGCCGCAGATATAAGTGCCCAGGGAAATCAGCGCGGTAGACTCGCCATTGGCCAGTTGTGGTAATCCTGCACCAAGTGCTTCAACGGCCTTATCATTAGCGGTGGCTATGACCGGCAATCCTGCGGGTAAGCCCGTTTGTTCAGCGGCTGCCGAAGTGACATTTCCGACGATCTCACCCGGCATGGCCAGTTCGAATAATTGATCGGCGGGAATATTGAAGTTTGCCAGCACTTCGGGGTCAGTGCTCCATTGCCAGTGATTCTTATCAATCGGCCACATGCCTTCATAATTCGATGCGGTATCCTTGAAGTGCCCCGTCAGCCGGTGGGTGATATAGCCCGAGCTGGTTGTGACATAGCGCACCTCGGGATTGCCCCCGGAGTAGGGTTGCGACAACCGTTGATCCATCCAGTTTAATACCGGTGCGGCCAGGCTGCCATCAGCTTTCAGCAGTGCCCGGCAGCAGCGGATAGTGCACACGCCGATTCCGTGAATCAACTGCGGATTATGGGGGAACTTGGTCATTGCGCTTCGGCAGGCAGAGACCGTTGAGTGCCACAAATCATCATCCGGATGCTCGGCCACACCGTGTTCCGGCATATTTAAGGGCTGTAATTCCTGCCTTGCCTGGCACACGATATTTCCCTGCAGGTCAAAGATAAACACCTTGGTACTCTGGGTGCCGCCGTCCAGGCCGATGAAGTATTTCATGGCTCCTGATGGTTGCTCAGCGAACCAGGTAGCCGCCGTCCACAGCCAGTATATGGCCGTTGACGTAATCTGAAGCACGGCTGGCCAGGAACACCGCGGTGCCCATTAAGTCTTGCATCTCGCCCCAGCGGTTCGCCGGAATATGTTGTAGCACCCGCTCACTGCTTTGCGCATCACTACGCGTCTGCCTGGTTAGTTCAGTGGCGTAATAGCCCGGCGCTATACCATTTACCTGGATATTGAACTGGGCGAGCTCATCGCAATAGGCTTTGGTGAATCCGGCCAGGCCGTGCTTAGTAGCGGCGTACGCAGGTGATTGTTGCCCACCGAGAAACGAAAACATTGAGCAGATATTAATAATCTTGCCACTGTGCTGCGGGATCATAAATTTGGACGCCTGGTGACTTAATTCGAAGGCAGCGGTAAGGTTGACGGCCATCATCCGATCCCATTGCTCACGA
>JAHHOC010000393.1 GCA_018677115.1 Arenicella sp.
GCATAACCCTGCAACTGGCTTTGGCGGGCACTCCGCCTGGCTGGCAAAAACCCGTCAAAAATGAATTTGTCGGTGGCCAGCCCCGCCACCGACAAGGCAGCTATCACTGAGCTGGGGCCCGGCACACTGCGTACCTCAAAACCCTGTTCTCGCAAAGCCCGCACCAGTACAAACCCGGGATCACTGATCAGCGGCGTGCCCGCATCACTGATTAAGGCAATATTGTCGCCCTGGCTGAGACGTTGTTGTACGAATTCAATCATGTGTTGTTCGTTGTGCTCATGACAGGATCGTAATTTGCCGGCAATCCCATAGTGATTAAGCAATCGTTTACTATGGCGCGTATCCTCAGCGAGAATCAGGTCGGCCTCTGACAGCACCTGTATCGCCCGTTGGGAGATGTCGGCAAGATTGCCAATTGGCGTAGCAACCACCATCAGGCAACCTTGCTGTTTTTGGTGTGAAGAATTGTTACTTCGCCGACCCGGCGCTTTGCTTATTGTGTGGCTCACTCGCTATACTCCGAGGTTGTTCAGCATCGCTGCTGCAGCATAGCCGCCGACGCCAAATCAGAATAATCGGATTCAACACAAAATGCATCCCGAATTACCAGCAATTCATGACCGCATAAAGCAACGCGAAAGACGAAAAAGCAGCTTCCCTCGGATAACCATCCTGGTTGCTGTAGCGATGACTTTACAGGCCTGCGCGACAGCAGAAAATTCCTCAGGGGTCCGCGTGGAAAGTCGCGAGGTCAATGTCAATTCAAGTTCTTTACCAAACCAACGGCAAGCAGACTCAGGCGATAGTTCAACGCCACTTGAACAACGCAGATTTAATATCGAACGTGCGGAATTTTACCGAGGCATAGCTGACCTGAATCAGGTAACAGATGAACCTACCACTGCAGAGCGGATCGATGCCAATCTGAGCGCAGCAGAATACTACATCCAGGCTGGTGATTATGATGAGACGCGGCGTGCACTGACCAATATCACGGACAACAATTTGTCTCCCGTACAACAAGACCGCTATGCTGTTATCGCCGCGTATGTCGATTACTCCCGTGAGCAATATTCAGACTCCCTTGACCAGCTGGCTGACTTATTATCCAGACCACCCCCTGTTGAAAGCCAGGTTTCAACACAGGTTGTGGATGCGTTGTTATTGGGGTCCTTTAATTATCAGGCTTTGAACCAGTTTGAAGCAGCCATTGATGCGCTGATAAGGCGCGAACAGTTTCTGTATGGCGCCGCCCGCGCCGAAACCTCGCGCTATATCTGGCAGGTGATCAATGCCCTGAGTGTAGAGCAGAAGCAGAACATTATGCTGAATTCCGGCAATGCCACTGTGCGAAACCGTATTGAGCAGAGTAACCTGGGCCAGATTGGACGGGGGGCGCAGACACCGGCACAGTTTGACCAATGGCGGGATGTCGATGCGATCCGCAGAGGGCAGATCGTGGCCAGTCAATGGGATCAGAACTCAGCGCGTAATATCGCAGTGATCCTGCCGCTCTCATCTAAATTTAGCAAGGCCGCGCAGGCCCTGCTTGATGGTCTTAACTACCAGCACGATCTCAACAACTCATTATCGAGACCGACGCTGCGGGTTTATGATGCAGGCGACAACCCATTCCAGATAACGCAGATATATGCAGCCGCGCTGGCCAATGGAGCTGACTTCATAATTGGCCCGCTGGGCAGGGACTACGCAAATCAACTGAGTGCTTATGCGCTGCAATATGGAGAAGTGCCGACTCTGTTGCTGGGTGGCGACAGCCGCATTGCCAACCAGGTTAGGCGGCTCACCATGAGCCCGGAACAAGAAGGCATCACAGTAGCCAAACGTGCCTTGGCCGAGGGCCATGTAACAGGTGCAATACTGGTTCCGCAAAACAGCAATGGGCAGCGGACTGCCGATTCATTTACCCGGCATTGGCTGGCAAATGGCGGCCGGATAAGTAATATCGTCAATTATTCGAGTCAGCAATTTGATCACAGCACTGAACTGCGCCAGTTATTTACCATACCGGAGAGCGAATATCGACATGCCAGGATAAGTGACACTCTCGGCATTAAACCCAAATTTTCCGCTTACCGGCGCGCAGACTTAGATTTCATTTTTATGATCGCCAATAACAAGAGCGGCCGCATTGTGCGCCCGCAGATTAACTTTTTCAGCAATTCTGATTTGCCTGTCTATGCCGGCTCATCTGTCTACAATGGGATAGAGGATCCGACTAATAACATCGATCTGGATCAGACAGCATTCCCGGTCATGCCCTGGATAATCCGCTCGGTCGACGTATCTCCGTATGCTGGTCAGCTCAACATGCTGTTCGCCATGGGCGCTGATGCCTATAGGATAGCGGGCAACCTAAGCCGCCTGCGCGGAAACCCGGAATTAGCAATCGAGGGAGACATGGGGCTAATCAGTGTTAATCGGGATGGCGGCATAGAATATCAGATGCAGTGGGCGGAATTTGCAGAGGGTGTCGCCGTACCCAGGTCACCAATTGATAAAATCGATGCAACAGATCAATACCAATTAAACAGGCTCAGGGAAGCCGCGCCACCTAAACCAACCCCCTCAGACGCTACCAAGATCTACGATGACTCCAACTGGGACTCTCGGCAGTCACGCCGAAAATCTGGCTCATAAATATTTGCTGAAGCAGGGATTGCGCTCGGTTACGCGCAATTACCATTGCCGTTTTGGCGAAATTGACCTGGTCATGAATGATGCAGAATACCTGGTATTTGTCGAAGTGCGCTACCGCAGCAGTGATGCCTTCGGCGGGGCGCTGCACAGCATTGACGGGCGCAAACAAACCAGGTTACGGCGCGCTGCTCAAAGTTATCTGATGCAATACAAAATGAACGATCATCCTTGCCGATTTGATATACTGTGCCTGGACGGTCGAGCCGATCAACCTGAGATTGAATGGATTAAAAACGCATTCTAATTAGCACGTCCGCCCTCCTATCACCTCTCCTGAACAAATTCCATGTCTGACAAATCATTAATCGAACAGCATTTCCAGGCAAGTGCTGAAAACATACTGGCAAATTTACACCTGAGCGACCAGATAGTAAGCGCTGCAAGCAGAATTTATGCCTGCTTTGAGCAAGGTGGCAAACTGCTGATCTGCGGCAATGGCGGATCAGCGGCAGATGCGCAGCATCTCTCGTCGGAATTACTTAATCGCTACCGGAGAGAACGACGGGAGCTCCCAGGAATAGCTTTGACGACAGATGCTTCAACCATCACCTCGATCGGCAATGATTACGATTTCGCAGAGATATTTGCTAAACAGGTATCCGCCCTGGGACGGGGCGGGGATATTCTGATGGTCATAACCAGTTCCGGAAACTCGGCAAATATTTGTAACGCTGTCAAAGCCGCACATGACAAATCGGTTAGTTGCATTGCACTCAACGGTAAGGGTGGCGGAGAATTGAGCGGGAACTTGACGGTCGACGACATTGATATGGTGGTGGCAAGCGATGTGACAGCAAGAATTCAGGAAGTACATGGCCTGATAATCCACGCTATTTGCGAATTGATAGATTGTTACGAGCTTGATCAATAGATCGGCAAAATGCCATACAACGTGAAGAAATATTTCGAGAGACGATGATGATAACTAAATGTAACCACACTTTTGCTCACAACCTGGCCCGCAGTATGCGTTCCGCTGCGGTTATCCTCGTTGCTGCACTGAGCCTTAGCGGCTGTGTGACCGCACTGGTTGCCGGGGCTGCCATTGCCACCGTGGATATTCTTCATGACCGCCGTTCTGCCGGCGAGTATGTGGATGACGCAACCATCGAACTCACGGCAAACAACTATCTGATATCGAGTTCCGAGATTAGGGCCGCGGCACACGTCACTCCGGTGTCGTGGAACGGGATATTGCTGATCACTGGTGAGATTGATGACGAGTCAACAAAGCAGCAGATCGTGGAGAAGCTGGGTAATATCGATGGAGTGCGGCAGTTGGTGGATGAAACTACAATTGCCGGAAAATCAGCGCTACTGTCGCGCACTAACGATGCCTGGATCACATCCAAGGTTAAGAGCAGGCTGCTACTGAAAACAGGCCTGGATGCCAACCGGATTAATGTCACTACTACCCGCGGAAGCGTCTACCTGATGGGCATTGTTTCACAACAAGAGGCGGACAAAGCAACCGAGCTGACACGCCAGGTTAAGGGTGTGGCTCGCGTGGTAAGGGTATTCGAATACATCGAAAATCCCGAAGCTTGATTAAATCGACTGCCGGTCCCGAACTGTTTTGGATTCGAGAGAAAAAATAATCACAGTGCAGCCGGGTACAGCTGACTTTGCAGAACGTATTAGCTCACTGCCCCGCCCACTGGTGTTCACCAATGGGTGTTTTGACATATTGCATCGTGGCCATGTGCATTATCTTGAACAGGCCCGTAGCCTCGGCCAGGCACTGGTGGTTGGAGTCAACACCGATAATTCGGTAAAACGCCTTAACAAAGATCCGCAACGGCCGATCAACTGCCTGCAGGACCGAATGGCGATTCTCGCCAGTCTTGCCTGTGTCGATGCCGTGATCAGTTTTGATGAAGACACGCCGCTGCAGTTGATCGAAAATATAGGGCCCGATCATCTGGTTAAGGGCGGAGATTGGCCAAGCGAAAAAATAGTCGGCGGGGATGTGGTCAATGCCAGGGGCGGCAAAGTGCATTCACTGCCGTTTGAGTTTCAGCGTTCTACAACGGCGCTGATAGAAAAAATTCGAGGCTCAACCCCGAATTAATTGGCCGCTGCCACTGAGCTCACCTGTTGCTTGTCGAGCTCACTGAAATAATTGTAAATAAACTGCCGCGCTACATAGGCACTGCGCACATACCATTTTTCCTTGTTAATGATCAGTGATGCGTAAGCCACCCGCTTGCCATTCTTTTCAGCGTAACCAACAAACCAGTCGTGACGTCCCTTGGGTGAGAAA
>JAHHOC010000419.1 GCA_018677115.1 Arenicella sp.
CAGTTGTTCAGCCTCGTCATGATTTATCGTGCTTCCGGTCAGCACACGGGCTTCAAATAGATACAAAATTTCATTACAGAACCCGGGGCTTGTACACAGCTGGCCCAATTCATGCCACTGTTCGGCAGTTACCCCAGCTTCTTCTTCTAGCTCCCTTCTGGCTGTGCTCAAAGGCGATTCGCCAGTCTCCAGGCATCCGGCGGGTAGTTCCCAGATATATTCCTGTAATGCATGTCGCCATTGCTTCAGCAGGCAAATCTCCTCCTGTTCATTTATAGCGGCAATCACTGCACCGCCGGGGTGCCTGACTATATCGAAGAATGTATGTTTGCCGCCTGGCAGAGCAACTTTTTCGTGATGTAATTGAATCAGCTTGCCCTGATAAATCGTTTTACTTTCTGCACACATGCCTAATCAAAGTTGAGCAGGCTGGGCTGGTAATCCTGTGGAGCTTCGAATCCGAGTAAGTTTAATGCCGTCGCTGCGATATGTGTCAGGCCGGCGTCATGCGGGGCAACCAGCCTGTATTCATTGTCATAACCACTATCCAGGATTGCAAATGGCACCGGGCTCAGTGTATGGCTTGTTTTTACGGTACGTATGCCGTCTTTTTCGGTGAACATGATATCAGCATTGCCGTGATCAGCGGTGAATATCAGCACACCCTCGCAGCGCTTTATGGCCGCCACTAATTTAGCCACACACTCGTCAACAACCTGCATGGCCTTGATTGCAGCCTGCAAGTCACCGGTATGCCCGACCATGTCACCATTGGCAAGATTCAGGCGGCCGAATTGATACGCTCCGCTTTCAATCATTTGGATAGCGTGATCAGTGATCTCATGCGCTTTCATTTCCGGCGCCAGGTTAAATTCAATATTATCGGAAGGGATTTGCACATACGTTTCCAGCGATTGGTCAATATATCCGGAGCGATTGCCATTCCAAAAATAAGTAACGTGGCCGTATTTTTGTGTTTCGCTGATGGCAAATGAACGCACCCCCTCACTACACAGATATTCCCCCATGGTGCGGTCTATTACAGGAGGGTTGACGAGGTAATGAGCAGGTATCAGTTCGTCACCGTCGTATTGCAACATACCGGCGTAAAAAACTTGTGGATGATGGCGTTTTTCATTCCTGTTGAATTTGTCGAATTCTTCTCTTTCGTAAGCCAGCGAAATTTCGATGGCGCGATCACCCCGAAAGTTGAAGAACACCACCGCATCACCGTCATGCATTTTGCCCACCGGCGCACCGTCCTGCTCGATCACAAAGGCCGGCAAATACTGGTCATCTTTTTCGCTGCTTGCGTAAAGCGCTTTAATAGCCTGCGTGGCGGATTCAAATCCCTGTCCGATCCCATGGGTATGGCATTCATACCCGCGTTTAACCATTTCCCAATCGGCTTCATAACGATCCATGGTAATTTCCATGCGCCCTCCCCCTGACGCAATCCTGAAATTAGCAGAATACCGGCCATTGATGGTCTCTATCAGCGATTCCGTTTGCTCGATATATGTGAGTGCCGAGCGGGCTGCCACGTCCCGGCCGTCCAGCAACAGGTGCAGGCATGCGTTACGAATTCCCTGCTCGGCAGCCTTATTCATGAGCTGGTGCAAATGCTGGATGTGAGAGTGGACATTGCCATCAGAATGCAGACCCATAAAGTGCAGGGTATTAGCAGATCCACGCTCGATAGCGCGCTGCCAAACCGGGGTGTTGAAAATCGCGCCACTATCAAGAGCGTGGTTAACCAGTTTGGCACCCTGCGCAAAAATACGGCCCGCGCCGATCGCATTGTGACCTACCTCGCTATTGCCCATATCATCGTCTGATGGCAGCCCCACCGCTGTTCCGTGGGCTCGCAATTCTGTATACAGTGGCAGCTCAGTGAGAGCGTCCAGCATCGGCGTAGACGCTTCGCTAACCGCATTGCCGGGGCCAGCCGGTGCCACGCCGACGCCATCTGCTATTACGATAACAACCGGTCCCTTACGGCCTGTAAAAGTCGGATGTTTATTAAGCGATAAACTCATTTTTGCTCTGCCTAGGTCAGGATTTTGTGTTGTTCAAGCTGTGCTTTAAGGTTTGCCAGCGCCTTGGCGCGATGGCTCACACGATTCTTTACCGCACTGTCCAACTCTGCGGAGTGGCAATTCAGTTCAGGGACATAAAAAAGTGGATCATAACCAAAACCATTTTCACCTGCTGGCCGGTTAGCTACCTGCCCCTCCCAAAAGCCATAGCTGATAAGCGGTGTTGGGTCTTCCGCATGATGCATATAGACCATCACACAGACAAATCTGGCCGCTCTGTCGTGCCGTCCTTCCATCACCTGTAATAATTTCTCATTATTGGCTAGATCACCGGCGCCGTCCGCGTAACGCGAGGAATAGATACCCGGAGCGCCGCGCAGGGCAGCTACTTCCAGGCCCGAGTCGTCAGCTATAGCCGGCAGATTGGTATGGTGGCACGCGTTGCGCGCCTTGATAATAGCGTTCTCGACAAAACTCAAGCCATCCTCAATGGCGTCTGGAACCTTTAACTGGCTTTGCGGAACAAATTCAACTTCACTGTTGCCGACAATACGTTGTATTTCTGAGAGTTTGCCGGCATTACTGGTCGCCAGCACCACTATGGTTGGCATAGCGACTGTCCTCAGATAGCCAGGGCGGCGGTCTGATGGGCGATAAGCTGGCTGATTCCCTTGCCCGCAAGGTCAATCATATCGTTCATTTCGTTTGGGCTGAATGGCGCGCCTTCGGCAGTGCCCTGCACTTCGATGAAATTGCCTGCGTCATCCATAATGACGTTCATATCTGTTTCCGCCTGACTGTCCTCAGGATAATCCAGATCCAGCAATGCAAGGCCCCGATAGATGCCCACTGAAACCGATGCGATTTGTCGGGCCACAGGATTCTGCTCAATCAAGCCCTGCTTCAGCATGTAATTGATCGCGTCAACCAGGGCAACGTAGGCACCGGTAATTGAAGCGGTTCGGGTACCGCCGTCGGCCTGTAACACGTCACAGTCAAGGGTGATTGAATGCTCGCCTAAATGAGAGAGGTCGACTGCTGCTCGCAGAGAGCGGCCAATCAATCGCTGAATTTCCTGGGTGCGACCCGATTGTTTTCCCCGCGCCGCTTCGCGTCCCATGCGTGAACCAGTGGAACGCGGTAACATGCCGTATTCTGCGGTGATCCAGCCTTGATTCTTGCCTTTTAGAAACCTCGGTACACTTGCTTCTACAGATGCATTGCACAGGACTTTGGTATTGCCGGTACAGATTAAAACCGAACCTTCAGCATGGGCAGTGTAGTTCCGCTCAATAACAATTTCGCGCAGCTCGTCCGGCTGGCGTCCACTGGGTCTGCTGGTCATAAAGTTGTCCGTTGCGGGCGCTACTGAGAGAGCCTAAATTTTTTCATCAAGGTCGCTGATAAATCCTTCGATTTCGACTATTGCGTTATCCAGCTCCTCCATGTCGAAGGTATCGTCTTCCTTTTCTTCTTTACCGTATGGGTGGCTGCTTAACAACTGAATGGTGTCGGCTTCACGAAACTCGTTAAACACCGGCATATCATGCTGTTTAACGCCCCAGAAAAAAACTACCATGGAAAGATTGTCGCTGGGCGCTTTGTTGCGGTTTTCCAAAGTCTGTAACAGGTTATCCAATCCCAGGCTGGGGTGTTGCGGGTCGACATAATCTCTCAGGTCATCAGCACCAAAGCTGTGCCATGCACCGTCAGTAGCCAGCACGAATACATCACCATTTTCCATGGTGTGTGCTGCACTGACATCAGGTCGCGGTGATTCGAGGCCCCCAACACAGCGATTGATCGGGCTATTTGATTCATTTCCGCGTCTCTTGGCAACATGGTCAACCGTCTGTTCGATAATATGCCGCTTGCGAATCAGGTACAGCCGACTATCACCGGAATGGGCCCAGTGCGCAATTCCATCATGGATCAGACAGACCACGCAGGTTGTTTTCGGCGAATCGACGTTAAAACCCTGACTGACAGCCCGACGGTGAATCATATGATGGGCATAGTTTATTGCCAGCGTCAGGAAC
>JAHHOC010000431.1 GCA_018677115.1 Arenicella sp.
ACCCAGGGATTAATAGTTTTTGCTTTAGCTTTGATATTATCGATCTATCTCAGTATTGTGGTTTGGTTACAACTTGGACTTCCCTACTAGCAATTTAAGAATTAAAGGGCTCCGACCCCTTAAAATCAAGTTAGACTAATCCACCTTGAACCCCTGTCCATCAAATTGGAGAACTGACATGAAAGAAGCAACCAAAAATAATGCCATCGATGCACTCAATGAGATTATGGAATTGGAATTGTCCGGGGTGGTCAGGTATACGCACTATTCATTGATGGTTTACGGTTATAACCGCATACCGATTGTTTCGTGGCTGAAAGGCAATGCTCAGGAGAGCCTTGATCACGCCTATAAGGCCGGTGAGATGGTTACTTTACTGGGTGGTCACCCCTCACTCAAGATTGGCGCGCTACTGGAAACCGAAAAACACGATGTGGGTGATATATTGCGGGAAAGCCTCGAGCATGAAACCACTACGCTTAAAGGCTATTACAAGCTGCTGGAAATATCGGAAGGGGAATCAGTTCTACTTGAAGAATACGCCAGGGAAATGATCTCGTTGGAAGAGCAGCACCTTGATGAGGTGAATAAAATGTTGCGTAAGCCGGGAGACATTGCCCCCTTTGAGGGTTAATCATTTGAGATATGGCCCCGTTGCATTTAAAAACTCTTGTAGTAGAAAATGTTTAATCAGCTATGGTTCTAAACAGATTAAAAAAAATCCTCAAAGGGACGGGAGCAGGGGAAGAAATAAATCATGACCCGTCGGTTTTGATTGTCGAAGACGATGCTGAACAATTAGATCTGTTAGTCGGCTTTGTTGCCAGTGAAGTGACGAAACTCTTGAAAGATGCAAAGACGACCCCGGAGCAGCGTAAAAAGTTGACCCCTTTTAACCTGCTTAGAGTCTCTGAATTTAAATCGATGGAGCAAGCAGTCATTTCCAATAATAATGTGATAATGGCACTTCTGGATTGCCATATTCCGGACGAGCAGGGCGCCCCCGCGCACGATCAGTTTGTTATGAAAGACGATCACACCGTTACCGGACAGCATCGTTCAGTCGATCTCATTGCACAACATCTGCCAGGCACGCCGATCACGCTGATCTCATCAATGCGAAGGTTTCAGAAAACCGTAATCCAACACTACAAAAACGATGACAGTTTAAAGCTTGAGTTTATCGCTAAGGATAGTCGGGAGAGCATTAAACAGAGTATAAGAAGCCGCTTGCGGCAGTATGTAGAGGGTGAAAATTAAAGGTGCCAGAGCTCTTTAATTCTATTTATCCCGACTAAGGAACAGGTAGGCTAATGACTTCAGCAGCAATCACGCCCACCGGTAAAAAGCGCTTGATAAAGGCTGGCTGGGGTGCGGCCGGGTTGCTGATCCTGGTGCTGCTGGTGTTCTCGATCATTCGCTCGTTGGATATGGTTGGCGGCAATTCCGTCGCCGATGATTTTGAGGTCAGATACCTCGAGCACCCAGTGGTGACCAGCCTGCACATGCTGTTCGGCATGGCCTTTATCCTGCTGGCGCCGTTTCAGTTTAATGTCAAACTGCGGGCGCGTAAGCCGCAGCTGCATCGCTGGATGGGGCGCTGCCTGGTCTTTGTCGCCTTCGCCGCGGGTACTTTCGGCATTGTATCCATTGCCCTATTGCCGGTGTTTGGCGGGCTGGCCAGCAGCACCGCCAGCTGGTTTTTTGGCGGCTTTTTTATGATCTCACTTGTGCTGGCGCTGTTGCGTGCCCGGCAAAAGAATTTCGCTGCGCACCGTGAGTGGATGATCCGTACCTTCGCGGTGGCCTTAGGGGTGGGCACCCAGCGCCTGGTTCTGGCTTATTTTCAGATCAGCGGCACAGCAAGCTTTTATGAGGGCTTCGGCCCGGGCCTGTGGATTGGCTTTTCAGTCAATCTGCTGGTAGCGGAAATCTGGATTAACCTGACCCGCAGGCCGGTCAAACAAAACTAAACTACTTGGGAGAATAATATGGAAGCCGCTGTACTATTTGATATCTGCAATAAGTTCGTGCTTATACCCTGGCTGATGCTGCTGGTGCTGCCGCGCTGGGAGTGGACCGAAAAAATCATCTTCCACGCGTGGATTCCCATGCTGCTGGGCGTCGCCTATGTGTATGCGTTTTACCAGGGCTTCCCAACTCCGGAAGGCGGTGGCTTTGGTTCTCTTGCCGAAGTGGAAACCCTGTTCTCCAGTTCATGGTTGGTAGTCGCCGGCTGGATCCACTACCTGGCGTTTGACCTGTTTATCGGCGCGTGGGAAGTCCGTGATTCTCAACGCCGTAACATTCATCACCTGTTGGTCGTTCCCTGCCTGGCGCTCACTTTTATGGCTGGCCCGGCCGGGTTGCTGTTATACCTGCTGATCAGGCTGGCCACGGCTAAAACGCTGACCACCGTCGAAACTGCCTAAGGCGGCCGGGCCTGGCTGGTATTTTTTAAATATCGTGGTCTGTCCCCAATTGTCGAAATGAAGACCAAGCTAACGGTGATATTGATTGCCGATATTACCGGTTATACGGACTATCTGGCGAGCGCCAACCGCTCTGATGTTGATGCCCTGATCAATCAACAGAAACGGCTGCTAGCCCCGCTGATTGAAGCCCGTGATGGGTGGATTGTGAAGTGGATGGGGGATGCCGTGCTGGCTACTTTCAGCTCGGCGAGTGATGCCATCTATTGTGGT
>JAHHOC010000457.1 GCA_018677115.1 Arenicella sp.
GTATCGGTTACTTGCAAAACCACATTGGCTGGAAGGTCCAAACCGATGGGAGTATCTTCATAAAAATTGATTTGCACGTCGGTATTCGGCAGCAGGTACCCGGCCTGTTCACTAATGTCCTCGGCACTCAAGGTAAGTTGGTCGTAAGTTGACGAATCCATAAATATATGACCGTCGCCGTCGGCATACAGATACTGCATCTTGCGTGGTTCCACATGCGGTTTTTCAACCTTGTCGGTGGATCTAAAGCGTTCGTTCAATTTGGTGCCGTTTATAATATCCTTAAGTTCACATTGCACGAAGGCACCGCCCTTGCCGGGTTTTACATGGGTTTTCTTCAGCACGCGCCAAAGGTTGCCCTGATGTTCGATCAATCCTCCAAGTCGAATTTCATTCGCAGATATTTTGGCCATTGTGCCGTCCCGGTAATCGTAAAGCGGCGATTATAGGTGATTCGAGTAATGACTGACCAGTTATAATATGGCCATTCGCCGCTAATCACTGTTACCAGATTGAGTTTCGACCACAAAACGTTCCTTAATAACGTCGGGCAGGCGCCCGGGATTTACCAGATGTTTGATGCGTCCGGGGATCTTCTCTACGTGGGCAAGGCAAAGAACCTTAAGAAGAGGTTATCCAGCTATTTTCGCGACAAGGGCTTGCCGATCAAAACTGCGGCTATGATGCAGAAAGTCAGTGATGTGCAGGTGACCGTCACGCACACTGAAAACGAAGCGTTGATTCTCGAATCAAACCTGATCAAGGATCGCAAACCGCGCTACAACATATTGCTGCGTGACAGCAAAAGCTATCCCTTTATACACATTGATGACAGCCATGAATTCCCGCGACTGAGTTTTTATCGTGGTGATCGCAGTCAGCCGGGTAAATACTTTGGACCTTATCCCGGTGTTACCGCAATCCGCGAAACGCTGGCGTTGCTGCAAAAGGTGTTGCCGGTGAGGCAGTGCGATGATGTTTTCTTCAGCAATCGCTCGCGGCCCTGCCTGCAATACCAGATCAAGCGCTGTTCTGCGCCCTGCGTGGGACTGATATCGAAACAGGCCTATCGTGAGGATATTGACCTGGCAGGCCTGTTCCTGCAGGGCAAGGATGAATCATTGAACAGGTTGCTGCAGAAAAATATGGAAGCTGCGTCCAGACGGCTGGATTTTGAGCAAGCAGCTGGCTGGCGAGACCGCATCAACGCGCTGCGGCGGGTACAATCGCATCAGTCCATCACCAGCGGGCACAGTGATATAGATATCATCACCGTCGCCAGTCTTCACGGCAAGGTTTGCGTTGAAGTGACCTTTATCCGCGGCGGCAGGCACAGCGGCAGCCATGGCCAATTTCCAAGGGTTCCGCTGGACTTTACGGAGGCCGAGATCCTGAGCGCATTTATAACCCAATATTATTTCAAGCGTCCCGCGCCCAAACAGGTCATCGTGGGCTGCAAACTGGAAAATCAGCGGGAACTGCAGCAGTGGTTAAGTGAACATTCGAGTCACAAGGTCAGCATCACACACGCTGTGCGCGGTCCTCGGCGTGACTGGCTGAAAATGGCTCAACTCAATGTTAATGAGCGACTCAAACGGCATTTGTCTGAATCAAAAAGCGTTCTGCAGCGCCTCGAGTCACTGAGTAAAGTGCTGGGCACAGATGAGACTATTTCACGGTTGGAGTGTTTCGATATCAGCCATACTCAGGGCCAACAGACAGTAGCCAGTTGTGTGGTGTTCACCCGCGAGGGACTCAGTAAATCAGATTATCGACGTTACAACATCAAAGGAATAACTCCGGGCGATGATTATGCGGCCATGCGCCAGGCCATCAGCAGGCGATACAAAAGAGTGCTCAAGGAAGAGGCAAAATTACCTGATGTGTTACTGATTGATGGCGGCAAGGGGCAACTGTCATCGGCCGCCGAAGTCCTGCGGGAACTGCAGATTAACCAAATCATGCTGGTCGCCATTGCCAAGGGTGAAGGTCGCAAAGCGGGACTTGAAACCCTGTTTATAGAAGGCCAGAAGGTCGGAATCCAACTGGCACCCGACTCGGCCGCCATGCATCTTGTGCAACAGATCAGGGATGAAGCCCATCGTTTTGCTATTACTGGTCACAGGGCTCGGCGCGGCAAGGCGCAAACCAGGTCTGTATTGGAGGAGATTTCTGGAATAGGGCACAAACGTCGCCAGGCCCTGCTGAAACATTTCGGTGGCCTGCAGGGAATTGAGCGAGCCGGTGTTAAGGATCTTCAACAGGTTGCCGGCATCAGCGGCGATTTGGCGGAAAAAATTTACCGGTATTTAAAAAAGTAACAACGCGCATAAGATAAGGCGCGATGATTTTAAATAAGCCCAAAGATGGTAAACTTGCGCCCTTTATAATGTGCGCCAAGGCCTCATGTTTTCCATTCCTAACTGTTTAACCTATTTCCGGGTATTGGCGATACCGGTTATCGTTGCCATCCATCTGTCCGAAATAAGATATGGCAA
>JAHHOC010000493.1 GCA_018677115.1 Arenicella sp.
TAGTTGACGGCGGGAACCCGGTCGGGAAGTCGCAAACTGTGCACCCTGATAAAAGCATCAGTGATGACGGTGGCGCCAACCCACTGAGCGGATACAGCATTATCAAAGCTGATGATGCCGGGGCGGCGGCGGAATTGGCCAAGGGCTGCCCGGTCCTGAAGGTGGGTGGCAGCGTGGAAATTGCTCCTATTGTGGAGATGTAAGATTGGCCACATGGATGAGGTTCTCAATTTGGCTACCTCTGTTGAGTCTCAACATATCACCGCAAAGATATTTCCCGAAGTTATTGTAACTGGCATTGCGATATACGATAATCCGCAATCCTCAGATATGCCCCCACGATTGATGGGTGTTAGACGGAAAGAAATGCCCAGGTGGCGGAATTGGTAGACGCGCTGGCTTCAGGTGCCAGTGATCGCAAGGTCGTGGAGGTTCAAGTCCTCTCCTGGGCACCATTCCTATGTCAGTTATTCAACTGATGAAAAAGTAATTCAGTTTCGTTTCCTTATTTTTTATCGAAACCAGAAGAGGACTACGTCCTAGTCACTCACGGCATCCATGCCTATCGCGACACTAGCGCCTCCTTGCGCGTCGTCCCGGGCACCATCCGCTTGATTCAACGTAAACCTTAATGTTGGTCGATGCCCTTTACGCCGTGTCATTGCGAGCCGGAGGCGAAGCAATCTTTCGTCCTGAATTGACCCGTCCTCTATAAGATTGCTTCAGTCGCTGCGCCCCTGAGTTGCTCCTGCAGAGCGCCCCCTGCAGAGCGCCCCCTGCACTGCTCTCTATAAGTTGCATACCTCACAAGGGGATACCGAGGTCCATGCAACTATCCATCGCAATGACTGTTTATCCGCTACATTCAATTGAGCGCATCAATATGCTCAGTCCTCGACAGCGATCAACCGAATCTCCATGATCAGCTGATATTGCTTTGCGCAATTACCTGAGTACAAGACCAATAAATCAGGTATCCAGATCACATCCGCAGATGGTTGCGCTCGATGCATCGGTTGTTTCTGATACATCGCATAACAGTGCGTTTTGCGTAGTCGCTTCGTCTTCGCATGCCGCCTGGCAGGTGGTTGCGCCACTGGGATGCCCAATCAGTGGGCCACCGACTTGCGTGTCGGTGACACACACACTTGTTTGAGCATGTGCTGGCAATACTACCGAATTGATGACTGGTGTAACCCACGCGGTTGGTACGGAACCCGCTGCAATGCCGGTAATACCAATTAAACTCAGCAGTTTTCTTCGATCTTTGTTACTCGTTGTGTTTGCTGTCATCTTTCTTTGCGTTTGGTCTATGGGTAGCTTCATTCGATCATCCCCTTTATTGATCCAATATCAGTGGCAAGATAATTGTCGGCACAATAAACGAATTATTGTTTTCCACTGAATCTGGAATACCATTGCCGTCCAAATCTTCATCAAATACATTCGGATCCGAGCCGAATTCAAATTCCTCGAGGTTCGTAAAGCCGTCGCCATCAGGATCACCTAATTGATCAAATGAATTGAATGGATTGAGGCCATTAGCAGTTTCGAAATCGTTCGGCATCCCGTCGCCATCCGCGTCATCGTCGCACACATCACCAGTGCCATCCATGTCCAGGTCAGCCTGGTCGGCATTAGCATCGACTGGGCAATTATCAACTCCATTATCGATCATGTCGCCATCAATGTCCGGGTCGCAGACATCGCCGATCATGTCGCCGTCCTGATCAGCCTGGTCGGTATTTGCATCGTCTGGGCAGTTGTCTACAGCGTCTGCGATCGTATCCGAATCGGCATCATTAGAAGTAACCGTCAGGGTGTCACTGGCGGTGCCGCTATTGCCAAGGCTTGAGGTTAATTCACCACTGGTATTGTCAAGCATGCCGGCGGTATCTGCATCTATATCAACTTCAACGGTGCAACTGGCACCTGCTGCGACTGAACCGCCGCTATAGCTGATCACCGCGCTGCCAACAGCCGCGGTCAGCGTGCCGCCGGTGCAGGTGGTCATGGCATTGGCCGGTGACGCAACGAAGGTGCCCGCAGTCAGAATGTCGCTAAAATCCAAATCGCTGGCCTCAACGGTATTAGCCGTGTTGTCTATGGTAAACACCAAAGTCGAGATTTCGCCGATGGTCACGATGGAGTCCGGCGTAAACACTTTGCTGAATGTCGGTGGTGGCACAATCGTCAGCAGCGCAACGGCCGGGTTCGCCACGGGAGCACTGTCCTGTCGCAGCTCGCTGGTAGTGTTGATGAATTGACCTTCGCTAGCCGTAGCCGGAACCTCAACGGTGACGTCGAATTCACATACCGTCGCCGGTGCCAGACTGGCACCGGTCAATGTGATCAGTGAACTGCCTGATAGCATTCCGCCGCAAACCGGATTTGCCGGTAGGCTGGTTGCTTCGAGGCCGGCAATTACCGCATCCAGGTCGTCGGTGAACGCCAGGTTGTCAGCGGTGTCGGTGGCGCTGAGGTTTTCCAGTGTAAACGTCAGCACTGCCGTGCCTCCGGGTCCGGTCGCAGCGTCGAATTCTTTGGCGAGTACCAGGGTATTAATCACCAGTTCATCGCTCGCGGCAGCGCCGAACACATCCAGCGCGCCGACTTTTCCGGTAACATCAGACGTTGTGTTGATATACGGTGGTCCGCTGGCTAAGGGTGTATCGGGCACGTTAATGGTCAGACTGATGGTGCAGGTCGCGCCTGGTGCCAAGGTTCCGCCCTCGAATTCGAAGAGGCCGTTCGGAAAGGCCGACGTGGCCATCCCGCCGCAATCGTTGGTTGCAGCGGCTGCCTCCAGTCCACTGAGCGCAGCATCTAAATCGTCGCTGAACTTGATACCGGTGATCGTTTCCGCACTTAGATTTTCCAGCGTGAACTCAAGGGTTGTGGTATCGCCCGGTGCGACAGGGTCGTCAGTGAATTCCTTGGTCAGCCCTATAAGAGTGGAGTTAACCATCAGCTCATCGATGGCCGGGGGCAGGCTGCCAAGACCTGTGGACAGAGAGCTTGTTGTGTTGATATAGGTATCGTCAGCCACACCAGTTGGCACCATCAGCGTTACAGTAAAGCTGCAGACCTCCCCAGGTGCGACTTCGCCGTCACTGAATGACAGAGTTGATGTGCCAGTGAGCGAAGCACTTGCTCCGCAGGATGCTGGCAGAGCAGGCAGTGCCACCGCTGTAACATCTGGAGTGCCTGGTAGTATTGCTGACAGGCTGTCATTGAACGAAATCGAACTCGCAGTGAGGGTCGATGACAGGTTCTCAATGCGGAACTCGAGGTCCACTTCGCCGCCCGCGATCACTGGATCGTCGAGGAACTCTTTGGTGAACAATACCGAAGTGACCAGCAGGTCATCCTCAGCCGCATTGTTGCGTACCGTAACCCCGTCCACCATGGCAGTGATTTCAGAAGTTGTGTTGCCATAGAAATCTGAGACAGCTGAATCCGGGACGCTCAAGGTGACGGTGAACGCGCACTCCTCACCCGGGCTCATGCTTCCGCCCGAGTAGGCGATCATAGTCGGCGTGGAGATATCGATAGTACCGTTGCAGGTGCTTGGGCCAATGTCGGTCGCTGTAATTCCAGATAACAGGAAGCTGAGGTCGTCAGTAAAGGCAATGGCGGTGGCTTGTGATTCGGTACCCTCTGCGTAAGTGAGGTTGAACTCCAGTGTCACCGTACCGCCCGGCTGCACCGGGTCGTCAATAAATTCTTTGGACAGGTTGGGCGCGGCCAGTACCACGATATCGTCACTGGCCGGCGGGCCGACTACCGTAGGCGTGCCCGCATGGCCATCCAGAACCGCGGAAATTTCCTCGGTTGTATTGGTATAGGTACCCGGCTCCAGACCTACCGGGATATCAACAGTTAGCGAGAAAGTGCAGGAGTCTCCGGCTGCCAGCGAACCACCGGT
>JAHHOC010000495.1 GCA_018677115.1 Arenicella sp.
GGTCATTCCGGTGCTCGACAACACACAGTTACCACACATTTTGCAATCGAACAGGGCGCCCTTTAGCTTACTTTCAACCCAGGTCATTGGTTTATCAAGGCGTCCGCCGGAAAGCTTGCTCAGTCCACCAATGACAAACAACACCAGCGGCTCAACAAAGTTATAGAATGCTTCGTAGGCCCGCGAGTGACGGGTAGCGAAACGCCGCGCGCTATGCATGGTTTACCTCCACAGCCAAACCTTCCACCAACGGTGCGAGTGCACTTACACCCACGTAACGATAGATATACTTCATACCGAAATCTTCGGCGTACGCCCGTGCCTTCTCCTGCAACTTTGGATCCTCTGTTTGTGCCAGATACACCATTTGCGTGTAGTGCTCGAAGTACACGTCAAATAGCTCCGGATAACGGTCCAGCCCAAGTCCCTCGATAACAAAATGATCAAACTGTTTAACCAGGAAGTCGGTAAGGAAGAAACTACCCAACTCTGCCTCGGTGATTTCCGCATATTCACCGGCGCCGGCAAAAAACTCAAAACAGTGTTCGCCGGGAATGCGCTTGGCATTGTATTTCTGCAGCACCTTATCCAGTTCTCCGGCAGTGCCACAATCACCATAAGCAACGTAAATATCTGCATAATCCTGCACCCTGGCGGCCAGTACTTTTTCAACTTCAGCAGCAATAAATTGTGGCGTGTGGTGCAGTTTGGCGGGCAGGCATTGAATATCAACAACCTGGTCAAGCACCTCATTTTTCTTGATTAAATCAACCATGTCATAAGCCAACGCGCCGCAACCCAGCACCAGGCGTTTGCGCACAGCATCTTGTGGCTGCAGTGTCATCTCAAGCCGCATAACGAGCCTGCTGCTCTGCATCAAAGGCATGAGGCCTGGCAAACACCCGCTCTACTATCGGTTTAAAAAACTCCAGCGACTCGGAATCGTAATCCGGATCAAAGCAATTCTGGTCATACTCGTGACAAAACCGTACCGCAGCATCGTAATAGGGATGGTCTTTAAACTGGTCACGCGCATTGCGGTTGCCTCCACAATGGTGCGCGTAGTAATACATCTGGAATATTCCGTGGTGTTTCACCACCCAATAAATTTCATCGCTGACGAAGGGGCGCAAAATGGCAGCCGCCATCTCACTGTGCGAATAGGTGGCAAGTTCGTCGCCCAGATCGTGCAACAACGCGGCAACAATCATTTCATCGGACTCGCCCGCTCTATGTGCCCGCGTGGCGGCCTGCAGACAATGCTCCAGCCGCGATATTTTATAACCGGAAAGCGAATGTTCCAGTTTAGCCAGCGCCGCTAAAATACGATCAGGCAATTCCGCCTTGTAACGATCTTCCAGTTCATCAAGGTACGCGTACTCCTCCGCGGTGCCGTCTTGCATACGAATAAAGTCGACCGTCTTCATGATGCCTCTTGCTGTTGCTTGAGAATCATACGGATACGGCTCAGCACATCGTCCATATCCATATACGACAATTGCAGATGACGCTGCCCCTCACCGCCGTAGGCATTGCGGCCATGCATCACGCGCAGGTTATTGGTCACCATCATGTCTCCGGTATTGAGCCTGAACTGAACCTTATTTTCAGGAGCCTCTATCATGCGTCCGATTTTTCGGTAAGCCCGGTAAAAGTCATCCATATCCTCGGCGGCAATATTGCATGGCCGAGCCAGTTGATTTGAAAAACGGAAAACCTTCAGTTCGCCATTTGCATCGAGCGTTAACAAGGGGTTGCTCGATGCGATATCACCACGGGCACTGTCCATCTGGAAACTGACCGGAGTGGTGGCCAATATACGGTACGCCTGCGGATCCTGTTCCTTAAGTTTGGCCGCAATATTGAAACCATCCACCGCAGTGCTCTCTCCTCCCTCGGTCTCATTGACCAGAAAATGAAACATCTGCACACCTGGCGGGTTGTTGTAACAGGGCATATCGGTATGCGGTTTGAGCTCGAGGGTAGTCGACGCCACATTGTAGGCATTGTATTCACCCGGCGTGGCACGCACATTGTGCAAGCGGTCATAAATCACTTCGCGGACAACCCCGACATATTCTGCAAATCGCTCTATTTCGCCTTCTACAAGTGGGGCGTTGCGCACAATTGTCAGGCCATAATCACGCAGGTCGCAACACCACTCGAGCAAGGTCTGTTGGCTATCATGCAAGGCCTGGTAATCATAGCTGGGGATCCTGCTCTGGAACTCACGGTCCCACAGCTTGATCTCACCGGCAGCGGGATCGCTATTAAACCGCGACTGGCTGTAGTTATGCGACTTCAGCCATACCAGTGGATAGCGGCTATGGTGCCCGTCATTCCAGTCGATAACTAAACTATCTTTATCCACTTGTGCGTCCTGCGGCGCAATATCATCGGCAATCTCCGCAGTAATCAGCGTGCGTTCCAAGGTATCGGGATGCATACACTCACTGCATATGCAATTATCGCGTAACCAGACGTAATGAAATTGAGAGGGTTGATCCAACTCAATATCCAGTGAGGTTTGATTGAGCGTTACCATTGACTTCAGCGCTGCAACCGCCTAACGATTCGCCTCAACGTAGGCGGCGGCGAGTTCGGCACTGCGGGCCGCATCACGGCCATAGGCCGGAGCGCCGATCGCGTCTGCAAACTCCTGGTTTAGTGGTGCGCCGCCAACCATCACGTGCACCTCATCCATCAACCCGCGTTTGTCGAATTCTTCGATAACCACCCCCATATAGGGCATCGTGGTAGTCAGCAGTGCAGACATACCCATGATAACCGGTTTGTGCTCATCGATTGCCTCGAGGTAGTTTTCAACCGGGTTATTAATACCGAGATCGATAACCTCAAATCCGGCACCTTCGAGCATCATGCCAACAAGGTTTTTGCCAATATCATGGATGTCGCCCTTGACCGTGCCGATAACAAATTTGCCGAGCGAAATGTCAATCGCACTCTTTGCCAGGATGGGTCGCAATAACACCATTCCGCTCTTCATCGCGGCAGCACATTTCAGCACTTCCGGCACAAACAGGATACCGTCTCGGAAGTCCTCACCGACGACTTTCATGCCGCCAACCAGCGCATCTCCCAGCACATCATTGGCGTCTATGCCGCGTCCCAGCAATATTTCCACTCCTTCAGCCACCTCTTCATCAAGCCCGTCATAGAGGTCATCCTGAATCTGTTCAACCAGCTCTTTGTTGTCCAAGTCATTTAGATCGAAATCTTCTTGGTCTTCGCTCATCGCCTGTTCCTCAGTTATTTCCAGTTGGAATTTATATCTCGCTTATTGACGGCCTCTAGGCGTCAATTCTAATGCTAGAGTTGGCAGGGTCATAGGGGCTGTCTTCAACAATTTCAGCGTCCCACAATTTACCCAGCATTTTGATTTTCAATTTTTGCCCGACCTCGGCCAGTTCCGGCGCCACATAACCCATACCGATACTCTTTTTGAAAGCGACAGAATAGCCCCCCGACGTCAAGCGCCCGACCCGGGTGTCGCCATCGTATATCGCCTCACGGCCCCAGGGGTCAGCATCTTCAGGCCCATCCACCAGTAGCGTCACGCATTTGAAACGAATGCCCTTTTCCAGCATCTCAGCCTTGCCATGAAACTCCTTACTGAGATCAATAAAGCGCGGCAAATCAGCCTCAGCCGGCGTGCCATCGCGGCCCAGTTCAGTGCCAAAGGCGCGATAGGATTTTTCCTGTCTCAACCAGTTCTGTGCCCGCGCGCCGACCAACTTCAGACCGTGTTCTTCGCCGGCATCGGTTATCAGGTCGTAGAGATAATTCTGCATTTCAATCGGGTGGTGGAGTTCCCATCCCAGCTCACCCGTATAGGCAACCCGTATGGCCCGCACCGGGCACATGCCAAGCTCGATATCCCGCGCCGATAACCACGGGAAGCGCTTGTTTGATAATACGCTTGCCGGGTCGGCATCCTTAATGATCTTGTGCAGTACATCGCGAGTTTTCGGTCCGGCAATGGCGAACACACCCCACTGTGTGGTCACATCGTGCACTTAGATGTAACCAAACTCAGCCATTTTATCCTCCGCCGCCTTGCGTAAATAGTCACCATCGTAGGCCGTCCAGGCTCCTGCCGACACCAGGTAATACTCGTTCTCTGCAACGTGCACCATAGTGTATTCAGTGCGTGTGGTACCGGCGGCAGTCAACGCGTAGGTGAGGTTAATCCGCCCCACGCTGGGA
>JAHHOC010000507.1 GCA_018677115.1 Arenicella sp.
GTATCAATACGCTATCACCTGACTTAAGACCGCCCTCCACTACCAGACCGCGCCACGCGGTTAGCGCCGCACACGGCAGTGTGGCCGCTTCGGCAAAACTATAACCGGTCGGAATTGTGGTCAGTGCGCTGGCCGCAACACAGGATAACTGCTGCGCGTAGCCATCAACAGTTTCTCCTGAGACTGCGCTGGTTTTAGCGATTGACGGCAAACCATCCACCCAGTTGGGGAAGAATAATGACATGACCTGATCACCAACCTGCCAGTTCTTAACCCCATCGCCAATTGCTTCGATGACGCCTGCGCCGTCAGACATCGGCACCCGGCCATCAGGCACTGGAATGGCTCCTGCAGCCACCAGGTAATCATGAAAATTCAGCGACGTTGCATGCCAGCGTACCAACACCTGTCCGGGCGCCGGTTCGGGCGCTTCAAATTCCTCAACGGCAAGATTATCCAGTCCGCCTGGGATTTTCACGTTAATTGCTTTCATAGGTTAGGATGTGGGGGCTGAAAGAAGGTTTGATTGGACGCTAAGACTAACGCGGGGAACAAGTTTTCACAATCCCGCGATGTTTATACAGGCACCTTGTAAGCAACTATGGTGTAAGCTAACGCTCAGTGATGAACCGTGGTGGCCCGGCACAGCACCAGAGGTTCTGCGCGGTTTGATAAACAATAAAAGATAATAAGAGGCAAGCATGTCGAAGCAGCAACAACCCGGCCACAAATACCGCTCGATGGTGTTAGCACTATTAACACTGGTTTACGGGTTTAATTTCGTTGACCGGCAAATCGTCGGCATTCTTGCTCCCTATATCCAGGCCGACCTGGACCTGACTAATACGCAACTAGGGTTGCTGATCGGCCTCGCCTTTGCTTTTCTCTACACGGTCGTCGCCATCCCGATCGCATGGCTGGCAGACCGCTATAACCGTGTCAATATACTGGCGATTGCACTGGCCATGTGGAGTGGCTTCACCGCACTGACTGGCATGGCTAACAACTTCGTACAGATCGCGCTGGCCCGCGCCGGTGTCGGGATTGGTGAAGCAGGCGGCAGCCCGCCATCACATTCCATTATCTCGGATATGTATGCGAAGCAGGAACGGGCCGGGGCCCTCGGCGTATATTCGATGGGAATTCCGTTTGGGATTATGTTCGCTTATTTCGCCACTGCATCGCTGATGGGGAAAACCGGCGAAACGGTTGATTGGCGCCGTGTGTTCGTTGTGTTGGGCCTGCTTGGCATGGGCTTGGCACTGATCGTGCGGCTAGTGTTGCGGGAACCACAACGCGGCGCTATGGAAGCTGTAAACACTAACCAGATTGATCAACCCCCCTTTGCCGAATCACTACGCACCCTGCTGTCTATTCCATCCTGGTGGTTTATGTGCCTGGGCATCGCAATGGGTTCGTTTGTTTCGTATTCCTTTTCGGCGTTCCAGACCAAATATGTGGTCGCCCTGGATGCGGATTTTGATTTTAAGACGCTGGTTATCGTACTCGGCATTATTAACGGCATTGCCTACGCTGGCGGAACTTTCACCGGCGCCCGTGTGGCCGACTGGTGGGGCAAAAAAGATATCCGTGCTTACGGCTGGTTGCCGGCTATAACAATCAGTGCAGCAATGCCTTTTGCGATTGCCGGTTTCTGGGTGCCCACGGTATGGAGTCACCTGGTGTGCACCACCTTTCTGCTGTGGTTCCTGGGCGCCTACCTGGGGCCCTGCTTTGCCATCGCGCAGACTCTGGCACCGATCAATATGCGCGCCATGTCGACTGCGTTGTTTTTCTTTATCCTTAATATGATCGCGCTCGGCGGCGGGCCTACCATCGCTGGCTTCCTGATCGATGTATTTCTGCAAAGCAATGAAAACCTGGTATCAATCCGCTATGCAATGACAACCATCTGTCTGGTGTTCGTTCTTTCGGTGTGCAGTTTCCTGCTGGTTGCGAAATTCATTCAGCGCGACTGGGCAAACGCTGAACACCGCAACGAGAATGTGACTGCAGCCGATACATAACTGCGCCTTGGCTTATCGAATGCAAGCTCACTGTGGTTCGTCTGCGCTGCGTCGTAAACTAGAACTCTAAAAGAACAGTCAAGGTTTGATTATTCACCGCATTGACACTAGACGCCGCCGGATACTAACCGGCATTCTCGCCGGCTCAGCGTTGGTTGCCAGCGGATGCACAAGCCGCATGTCCAGCAGGGACTTACTCTCGCTTCCACCCGGCATGAGCCCCGCCGAGCTGGCTCGCGATGAGTCGTTCTGGCGCAAAGTGGCGAGCTATTACGATCGCACACAAGGTGTTCTCAATCTCGAACATGGCTATTGGGGCAAGATGTCTAAACCTGTGCAGAACAGTTATCTGCAGGCCATGCGTATGGTGAACACACAAAATTCGTTCTATGCACGCAAGGATTTTGATGCTGACGAGGCGCAGGCCACGCGACGTATCGCACAGGCACTGGGCGCACATGAGGATGAAATTTTGATCACCCGTAATGCCACTGAGGCGTGCCACAACCTGATTAGGCAGTATCGGGGACTGCAACAAGGTGATTCGGTGCTGCTGGCCGATATTGATTACCCCGGCTTTAAAACCCACATGCACTGGCTCGCTGAAGGTCGGGGGGTACGGGTTGTCGAACTCGAGTTGCCCGCACGGGCCAATCAGGCCGAACTCCTCAGCCTTTATGTTGACGCATTCGAAGCCAACCCAGACTTGAAACTGATGCTGATCACCCATGTGTCGAACCAGCACGGACTGGTGGTGCCGGTGGCTGAAATCGCGAAAGAGGCCCACCGACGGGGCATAGACGTGATCTGTGACGCTGCACAATCCTGGGGCCTGTTGGACTTTAAGGTGACCGACCTGGGGGTGAACTGGGCAGCCTTTAACCTGCACAAGTGGATAGGCGCACCGCTCGGCACCGGCGCGATGTATGTACGCATAGGTTCGATGGATAAGATCACCACATATCCCGGAGAACAGGATCCGGACAATTCGAAAATTGCTGCTCGCGCGCATCCAGGTACTATCAACTTCGCATCCCGGCTGGCGATTCCAGCCGCGCTTGATTTCCACGAGGCACTGGGTTCAGCAAATAAGGAAGCAAGGCTGCGCTACCTGCGCAGCTTATGGACCAGTGAAGCACAGAATATGACCCACATAGAGGTATTGGGTGGCAAGGACGAAGCTTCATGGACCGGGATCGGCTCATTCCGGCTTACCGGCAAACCTTCGATCGAAGATGCCAAGCACTTGCAGCTGCGTATGGAGGAAGACTTCGGCATCTTCACCGTGGTGCGCAAAGGCCTGGCTTCGGGCGGTTG
>JAHHOC010000508.1 GCA_018677115.1 Arenicella sp.
CCAAACAGATTGGGCCAGATTGCCCTCAAGTATGCTTCAGATATCTTTGATTTGGGCAACGAACTGTCGCGAACACTGGCGGCCCATGACCCGGGTCAGGTGGCCAATTTCAACGTCGGGATAGTCGATGCAATTCCGAAGGTGATGATATTCGAGATGCTGAATGATTGTTTTGATATAGAGCAGCGCTTCATCCTTGAGTGCCATGAAGGCGAATTAAGTAGTCTATTGTCAGATTTATCGGTAAACAAACTTGATCTGATAATTTCTGATCAGCCTTTGCCGGTAGGGGTCAGCGTCAGGGCCGTGAGTCATTATCTCGGTGAATCTGGCCTGACTTTTTTTGCGCCCAAAAGTGAATGCGAGCGCTATCAACAATCATTCCCCGCCTCATTGCACCAGGCACCGTTTTTAATGCCGGGAAAAAAGTCTGCGCAATACCAAAGTCTGGTGTCCTGGTTTGTGCAAACAAAAATTTCACCGACAATCGTAGCTGAGTTTGATGACAGCGCACTGCTCAAGCTTTTTAGCCAGACCGGGCGAGGAATATTTTGTGTTTCCTCGAGCGTGGAGAGAGACGTGCTGGCGCAATTTGACGTGGCTATCATTGGCAGAATCACAGAAGTATCAGACCGCTATTATGGTATTGCTCCGGAGCGCAAGATCAAGCACCCGGCTGTTGATACTGTACTGCATGCCTCGAAAAGATTGTTAGCAGGCTGATAAAACGAGCCCACGATTTTTTCGGGGGCTAAAATCTGCGGTCAGGAATTAACCGCCAAGGAGAGAATATTTGGCTTACTCTGTCGCGTCGATATACGCAACGAGTCCGAGCAGGATCAGTGTTAAGTAAATCATGATTTCCACAGTAATTACCCCATCAGTTAGTTGATGAAGTAAAAGTACTCTCAGAGACGTCTGAATCAGGTAGAAAACCATCAATTTTAATCAGATTAAAACGTGATCCTCAGCAAAGTTGACCTAATAAGCAATATGATTAATTACCTGCAGTTATATTGTTTTATTAATCCATATTGTTTCTGGATTTCCAGTTTCTATAGGGTATACGTCGCTTAAAGCCACAATGCAGCATTATAAGTATTTATCGAATAATATTTAAATATTATTCGAATTATATTTCGCTTTGAATTTTTGTATGATCTGTTTCCAGTTAACTAAGGAGGCCTTATGCAAATTTTAATTCAAACAAATGATTTCGCCCTCACACCCGCACTCGAAAAGTTCATTCGCGATAAGGCACAAAATGCACTCAGTGCCAGTGCGGATCGAATTGAGCGTGTCAGCGTGCGCCTGAAAGATTTGAATGGACCAAAAGGTGGTAGAGATAAAGAGTGCTGTGTGGAGGTTTCAATTCCTAGCAGTACCGCTGTGGTCGTTACAAAACGAAACTCCGACGCCTATGCATGCTTACGTCAGACACTTGGCCGTGCAGCGAGGGTCACTTTGCGGCGCCTGGATCGGCGACGCTCGCGGGCAACTTCAGATCGAACCAGCGTCAGCAAATGGTCATTGAGTTTGACTGGCGATTCACCAACTAAATCCGGCATAGAGTAACGCCTTAGCAATCCGGCACTGAGCACTTAACTTTTTGCAGCTGCAGATCAGACTCTGCAGAATCAACTTGAGGTAGAGGTAAAACCAATGAACTTAGACAGAATTCTTTCAACAATCACTGAATCAGGCGTTGCCGATGATCCCGATGGCAACGCAGTAAACTCAGCGTCACAAAACTCCCCGCTTCAGGGGATCACTAGCGGCGTGTCGAATATTGCCTCCCAACTGCCGGGAGGCATGGCAGGCGGACTGGCTGCAGGGGGAGTCATGGCACTGCTACTGGGCAGCAAGTCGACCCGCAAAATGGCTAAAAAGGTAGCCAAAGTAGGCGGCACTGCAGTGTTAGGTGGGCTGGCTTACAAAGCCTATGGGAACTGGCAGAAAAATCGTTCCTTGCGCCAGACTCAACCAGTGCTCGACCACGATATTGATCTGGCATCGCAAACTATTCCATCTCAACTGGAAACATCGAACGGGCCTGGTCTCGAAATCACCCTGCTCAAAGCAATGATTGCCGCCGCTAAGTCCGATGGTGATTTTGATAAGGATGAGCAAAGAAAGCTTTTTGCCAGTGTCGAGGCAATGAGTCTCAATGTAAATCAGAAAGCAGAGATCTTTGAGATTATGAGCAGGGACATTACATTTGATGAGATTGTTGCCGGAGTGATACTGGATGAACATAAGGCGGAGGTTTATCTGGCTGCCTATCTTGCCATTGAAGTCGACGACCAAATGGAACGAGCGTTTTTGAACAATCTTGCTACTGCTTTGAATCTCCCCAAAGGATTTAGCGCATACCTAGAGCAACAAGCCGATGTCGGCGTAGAAAACTAATTTAAATTAAAATGGGTCACGATCAGTGCGGTGAGATACGGATGCATCGCACTGATTCACAATCAGATGAAATACGACAGCACAAAAGTGCCATGGAATGCGGCTAATGAAGATGCGCCTTGCCTAATTAGCCCCCATCGCATCGATAAACGCTTTGGATTCGCTGATGGATGCTTCCATTTCCTGGATCAGCGCAGCAACCTTGCCTTCGACCGACAACACTTCGTTTGAGATACCGCTGATTGCCCTCGCATTGAGGTTGTGCTTCAAATACAGGGTGTTGTCTTGTAGCACTTCCAACACTGGCCCCACCTTGGCGTGGGAGGCCTGCATCTGTTGATAGATGTTGGCGTATTTTTTCTGCGTCGCCAGCATATTTTTTTCGCTCGCGGCACGTAATTTCTGATTTTGATATTGATCCAGTTCCTGCTTCCATTCTTGAAATAGGTCCTGCGCGACTCTGTCCACGGAGGCTATGCGCTTCTCCAGCTCGCTGGCAGTGCCCTCGCTGGATTCAACGGCCCTCGCCAATTTCTTATACTTGGCTTCCAATCCGCGGTCATCAATCTCAACCAGGCTGGCGAGTTCTTCGTAGGCCGATTTAAATTCCTCCTTGGTCTGTTCCTGCACTGCTGAGGTTTTTTCAATTCGGTCAACCAGGATATCGCGCTTATGAACACCCACCTTTTCCCATGCCGAGTATTGAACTTTTTGTGCGGTGCCGCAGGCGCTGACGGCAAGCAGCAGCAGACTGAAAATTAACGCTTTCATGGTGTTCCCTTTAATTAACTTTAGATTGCCGCGCAGTTTAACAAAATTAAGCATTTACCCTGGTAAATCCATGTTAAATTTTGCTTCATTCTCAGCTGAATAATTCTTTGCGCAGCAAACCTGCCCGCAATCTATGATGAATCAATTACTCAAGTTTTTACCCCTGGTGTTCAGCCGGCAAGGG
>JAHHOC010000002.1 GCA_018677115.1 Arenicella sp.
GGTTAGAGTCGCTGAGTCTGTCAGAGGCAATCATCAGCATGTCTGTTTCTCTCAGGGTCTCGAGACAAACCAGCAAATTGGTACTCAGGAAAGGCACATTGGACAAAATCCCGAACGAGGCAAATAATTTCTGCATATCTTCCCGTGTGCTCTCGAAATTGGGGAAATACACCGCCATATGCTGATACTGGCGGCGCTGTTCCAACGTAATGTGTCGCACTTTGGCAAGCGGGTGGTCGCGCCGCATGTAGAGCATCGGTTTAATCGCCATTAATTTACGTGTCACAAATTCGTCACTGAACGATTTTTTGGCCACAATCGCGAAATCCAGGCTTCCTGACCGCAGTCGTTCTTCGTATTTTTCATCTATGTTCTGACTAAGCAACATAATATTTGGTGCGCTGGTTCTCAGCCTGTCGATGAACATCGGCATCCCCACACTGGCCGAGGTACCCAGCGTTGCCACTGAAATGGTCGCGGCAGTACTTGCGGGGTCAAACTCGGCTTGGCTAACCACTAATTCGGTCAATTGACTGAGAACTTCGTTCACCGGTTTTTCAAGTGCAAGTGCCTTGGGAGTGGGCATCAGTCCGTGAGAAGAACGGACAAACAACTCGTCGTCAAGCAGGTTGCGCAAGCGGTTGAGGGTTTTGCTCATGGCCGGCTGGGAGACGAAAAGCCGTTCCGCGGTGCGGGTCACATTTTTCTCTTGCATGAGCACCTGGAACGCGACCAACAGATTCAGGTCGATCCTGGATAATGGGTCTTGCATGGCGATGTTTCAGAAAGGCTAGGGAGATTTGGGCATAATTGTAGGTTATGCCGAACTAAAAATAAATAGCTATAAATTATTTCTGCACGACTAATATCAGGCAAATCACAGGGCCTGGACTAGGTGTTATCCCATTCACGAATCGGCGCATGGCTGGCAAAATTGTTCGGCGTCAATATTGTATCGCGGGCGAATTCGTGCATCTCGGGATAGTCAAGTGTGTAGTGCAATCCGCGGCTTTCTTTACGGGTTAACGAGCACTCAATGGTCAATTCGGCGACGGTGGCCAAATTGCGCAGTTCGATCAAATCATTGCTGACACGAAAATGGCCGTAAAACTCGACGATTTCCTCTTGCAGCAGGTTGACCCGGTGCAGCGCACGTTCTAATCGTTTATCGGTGCGAACAATGCCAACATAGTCCCACATGAAACGCCGCAATTCATCCCAGTTGTGAGAGACAACAATTCGCTCGTCCGGGTCTGACACCTGACTCTCGTCCCACTCGGGCAGGGTTGGAATTTCATCATCCGCATTGCCCAACCGCTGGCTTATATCATCTGCCGCTGCTTCGGCAATAACCAGGCATTCCAGCAACGAATTACTGGCTAAGCGGTTGGCACCATGCAGCCCTGTGCAGCTGCTCTCACCAACCGCATACAGCCGTTTCAGGTCAGTTCGACCGCGCAGGTCGGTTAGTATGCCGCCGCAGGTGTAATGTGCTGCCGGAACCACCGGTACCGGCTCGCTGGTCAGGTCGTAGCCATATTTCCTGCAGTTTTCGGAGATGTTTGGAAAATGGTCAAGGACAAAATCACGCCCCCTGTGACTTATATCGAGAAATACCGAATCGAAACCTCCTTTCTTCATTTCATAGTCAATAGCTCGGGCAACAATGTCCCGCGGCGCTAATTCGGCCCGCTCATGATGCGCGTCCATGAAGCGATTACCGTTGGGTAAGCGCAACAAGCCACCTTCACCACGCACTGCCTCTGAAATTAATGAACCTTTGGCATAGGGATGATACAGACAAGTAGGATGGAATTGTACGAACTCCATGTTGGCAATACGGCAGCCAGCGCGCCACGCCATGGCAATACCATCACCAGTTGAAGTGTCTGGATTAGTAGTATACAGATAGGCTTTGGAAGCACCACCGCTTGATAACACCACGGCACGTGCCGCGTAAGTCTTGACAGTGTTGCTGTCGATGTCCAGGGCATAGGCCCCGTAACACCGGGATTTGCCATCGCCTTCAATTCTTTGAGAACTTATTAAGTCGATAGCGATATGATTTTCAAGGATGGTGACGTTCGGCTGTGCCCTGACATGCTGTTCGAGAGTTGTAGCAACCTCCCGACCAGTAGCGTCTTTGGCGTGAATGACCCGCCTGTGTGAATGTCCACCCTCCCGTGTCAGGTGATATTCGCTGTCTTCGCCGTCGTATTCGGCACCGCCAATGAGGGTGAATTTGACGCCTTTCTCAATTAGCCATTCGATCGATTGTGGTGCGCCCTCGATGACTTTGCGCACTGCGGAGTCTTTGCATAACCCTGCGCCGGCGGTATGGGTGTCTTCAATATGAGATTCGAAATCGTCACCTGAATCCAGCACCGCGGCTATGCCTCCTTGAGCATATAGACTGGACCCTTCGGTGAGTTCAGACTTTGACAACAGGGTTATCGAAATGTCTTGTTCTGCGAGACGCAATGCGAGGCTCAGGCCGGCGGCGCCGCCACCCACAATCAGTACGTCGGAAAAGTTTTTATTCATATCGTTTTGGATCGGCCAGCAAACTCGCTGATTATAGCCTAAGCGCTTGAGTTTATTCGTTTTCCACTAAAGTTTATTTAGTCATTCATCATCGCTTTTGTTAGAATACGGAGCCCCTCAGCAGGGTGCATGCAGAGTAAGGC
>JAHHOC010000007.1 GCA_018677115.1 Arenicella sp.
ATTCTAATGACAACAAAACGAAGACCATCTAAAACCTATCCACGTGAGTTCAAGATCGAAGCCGTTCGCGTGATAGATTCATCGGATTGACCTGCTGCTGAGAATGCGGCAGAACCCGGAATCCGAAGCAACCTACCCTAGTAAGTGGAAAGAGCAACTCTAGAAGAAAGGAAAATCCGAAATCCAGGCCAAACGTAGCAATCCCCCCACTTCACGAGGAGGTCGATTTTCTAAAAAAAGCATCGGCGTACTTCGCGAAGCGCTTCAAGTCAAGTACGCCTTTGTGCTAGCTAATCAAACCGATCATGCCATAAGTCGGCTTTGCAAAGTGCTCGGTGACTTGGCGAGTGGCTATTACGATTGGTTTGACCGCCTGCTGTGAAGAACGACCAGGAAAAAGCGGCAATTGATCGCCAAGATTGAGTGCTTCCATTAAGCCAGCAGTGAGATCTGGGGAGCGCCACGCATCCACAGGGACTTACTTGAGTGCGGTGAGCAGGTTAGCCGACATCGTGTCGGGCGCCTAATGCGCAAGGTGAACATGCAATCCTAGGTGATCAACAAGTTCATCATCACCATGCAGTCCAAGCCTAATACGGAGGTTGCGCTTGGTCGCATACAGCGTTGCTCTCAAGCCGATCGCCCTAACCAAGCCTGGGTCAGTGATACCACATTCATACGAACGTGACGAGGGTGGATGTTTCTGGCGATTGTGCTGGAGCTGCACTTGCGCAAGCTCATCGGCTGGGCCAGGGACAACGCGCCCGGAGTAACCTTCGATTTCATGTCGGTGCGACCGCTGCTGGTGCATGGCGACGCAATGTACAGTGAAGTGGCGCGGATCCTGAGACCCGGCGGGTGGTTCTTTGTCTCTTTTTGCGCGTACAGCCACATCATGTGGAGCGCAAGTGGGAACCGGCGCAAATTTCCGTTGCACATGGCGATGCTTGCCGATATCGAAAAGACCGGAAACTATTTCCAGCCGATCAACTATGCCGCCGAGGAAAGCGACACTGACGAGCACTGGGGCATTCAGTCTACGACAGCGAGGCCTTTTTCGCCCTCGCGCGCGAAAACTTCACGCTCAAGACGCATTTCTCGGGCGCTAACCAAGGCAACCAGAGCGTGGCCATCCTGATTCGCAAATAGCAGATCCGGCAACGACGTTCATTTGCGTCAAAGGTATCAGATACGCCTATCTGCTCAGAAAAGGAAGGGGTGAATCCGGTGAATCAAACACCAAGGGATGATTTATTGTGGTTGCCGTAGCGAGCGCGTATATTTGCCTGATCAGGAATCTTGAAAACAAAAGATGAAAAACCAACAGACTGAGTATTGGCGCGCCAACCTTCGATTAATCCTGGCCTTGCTGGTGATCTGGTTCACGGTGCCGTTTCTGGGCGGTATTGTGTTCGTTGAGTTCTTTAACCAGTTTCGTCTTGGCGGTTATAAGCTGGGTTTCTGGATCGCCCAGCAGGGTGCTATTTACCTGTTTGTGGTGCTGATATTTGTGTATGCCCATCAGATGAACAAGCTGGATGCAAAATATAGCGGGGAGCAGGATTGATGGAACTCACTACGCTCACCTACTGGGTAGTGGGGTGCACCTTTGCCACTTATATCGGTATTGCACTGTGGGCACGGGCTGGCTCAACCAAAGAGTTTTACGTAGCCGGTGGTCATGTCAATCCGGTTGCCAACGGCATGGCTACAGCTGCCGACTGGATGTCAGCGGCCTCGTTTATTTCCATGGCCGGGTTAATCGGCTTTTCCTACCAGGGTTACGGTGGTTCAGTATTCCTGCTCGGCTGGACCGGTGGCTATGTGCTGTTGGCGATGTGTCTGGCGCCCTACCTGCGCAAATACGGCAAGTACACGGTGCCGGAATTTATCGGTGACCGCTATTACTCCAAAGTAGCACGCGTGGTGGCTGTTATTTGTCTGCTGATTGCTTCAATCACTTATGTGATCGGGCAGATGAAGGGTATCGGGGTGGCGTTTAGCCGCTTTCTGGAGATGAGCTTCACCCAGGGCCTGACAGTTGGAATGGTGGTAGTATTTTTCTACGCCGTGTTGGGCGGTATGAAGGGAATCACTTATACCCAAATCGCGCAGTATGTGGTGCTGATCACCGCCTATACCATCCCGGCAATTTTTATCTCTATCACCTTAACCGGCAATCCGGTGCCGCAATTGGGCCTCGGCAGTACATTGGTCGGGGAGAGCACCTATCCGCTGGACAAACTGGATCAGGTAGTCACTGATCTGGGCTTTGCCGAATACACGTCGGGTCATCGATTGAGCACCTTGAATATGTTTTTCTACACCATGTCATTGATGATTGGCACCGCCGGATTGCCGCATGTAATTATCCGTTTTTTCACCGTGCCCAGTGTGCGTGATGCGCGTATTTCGGCAGGCTGGGCGCTGGTGTTTATCGCCATTCTCTACACCACGGCGCCTGCCGTTGCCGGTATGGCACGACTGAACCTGATCACCACATTGGAACCGTCTACCGGGCAGAACCTGGCCTACGAGGATCGGCCGCAGTGGTTCAAAAACTGGGAAAAAACCGGCTTGCTGGAACACTACGACAAGAATGCGGATGGACTGATTCAATACAATGCCGACAGCAGCAGCAACGAAATGATCAAGGTCGACAACGACATATTGGTATTGGCCAACCCGGAAATTGCCCGCCTGCCCAACTGGGTGATTGCACTGGTGGCAGCAGGTGGCCTGGCGGCCGCACTATCGACTGCGGCCGGTTTGCTATTGGCAATTTCATCGGCTATTTCTCATGACCTGTTAAAGGGCGTGCTGATGCCCTCTATCTCGGAAAAGGCGGAGCTGAATGCAGGGCGGTTGGCGATGGGTGTGACAGTGCTGCTGGCCGGTTATTTGGGATTTAACCCGCCGGATTTTGCTGCCGGTACCGTCGCGCTGGCATTCGGACTGGCCGCCTCGTCGATATTTCCGGCGTTGATGCTGGGAATTTTTTATAAGCGCATGAACACGGCTGGCGCGGTGGCGGGCATGTTGACCGGCCTTGGCGTGACTTTGCTGTATGTGTTTCAGCATAAAGGTTTTATGTTTATCCCCGAAACCGCATTTCTCGGAAGCATGTCGCCGAACTGGTTTTTGGGCATCGAGCCCAATGCCTTCGGTGCAATTGGTGCATTGTTTAATTTTGCCGTTGCCACTGTGGTGTGTCGTTTTACCGCGTCACCGCCGGACCATATAATGCAATTAGTTGATGATATACGAGCCCCGGCTGCGGCCTAACACGATGAGGAAATTATGTCTGAAGTGAAAACCTATCCGGTGAAGGAGTCGATCAAGGCAACAACGCACATCAATGCCGAGCAATATGCCGAAATGTACCGTCGTAGCCTGCAAGATAACGACAGTTTCTGGGCCGAGCAGGCGGAACTGCATCTGGACTGGTATGAAAAATGGCATACCGTGAGCCGGCAGGATTTCCACAAAGCTGAAATCGCCTGGTTTGAAGGTGGCAAGCTCAATTTAACGGTAAATTGCATTGACCGTCACTTGCCCGAGCGGGCCGCTGACACCGCCATTATCTGGGAAGGCGACGACCCCGGTCAGAGCGAACATATCAGTTACCAGACCCTGCACGAT
>JAHHOC010000008.1 GCA_018677115.1 Arenicella sp.
GGTTAGACCAGTGGAAAAAGTGGCCGCAGATGAGTGCGGTGATAAACGACCATCTTTTTTATGTCGCAGCGGACCAAGTGCAGCGCCATACGTTGCGCATTTTAAAAGGCATGGAAACCGTGTGTGAGCACTTGCGCACATCGGGGATTGACTGATTGGCGACGCTTTGAATCGCGCCATGATTTAAGGTATAAATGGTTAGCGGAGCATTTAGGCCGCCGGACGCTCCGAAAAAGGCCCTCAGTAGAATCCGTTTGGACTGGATTACCTTATCTCACTGTTGTTTGACCCTCACGCAATGATGAATACCAGCGTAATTAAGACTTTTAAACAGCGAATCATCTTTGCAATATTAATTTCTGGCGGAGTTGTGTCGATCAGCGCCTGTCAGCAACTGGGGCTGAAGAATCCGCCGAACAAACCGGCGCCCGTCGCTCCCAGCAAAGCGGAGCAGCCTTCGGCAGCTCCGCTTGAAATGTCCATACGGAATATAAGTTTTGCTCAAACAGCTCTCAACGAGCTTGGCTACCAGGCGGGTGATGTGGACGGGCTTTGGGGGCCGCGTTCGGCAAGTGCAATTCGCCAGTTTGAGCTGGATCACAGTTTAGCCAGTGCGGACGGGGGCTTATCCGAATTAAACCTCCATACACTGGAAGTTGTCAGCGGAATTGATCGAAACTCATTGCCCGAGCAAAGGTCGACTACCAGAACCGGCATCGCAGCCAAACTGAATCCGGCGACTCTGCGCGCCGAGGTTCCTCAACTCATTATCACCGAACGGCCCTACCCGGTACTGATTCGCGCCAACCCCTATTCCGAGGTTATCACCACTTTACCGCCCGGCACCGGCTTATACATCTTAAATCTACAATCTGGCTGGTATGAAGTCGAATCAACAGATAATTTGCGTGGCTACATCAGGGCCGAATAAAAAGAGGATTAACCGATTGATAACAAATCAATGAAAGGCCTGTCCTGTGATAGTATCTAGCCACAATTTTAACTTTCATTGTGTTAACCGTATGAATTTAAGAGCTTTTTGGGTTACACCTGAAAGTTTTTCAAACATTGCTTATTCTGCAAAATAGTCATGGGCGCAAAACCTTCCAGATCTGAAATCGAATCCGCATTGGCGCTAAAGCCGCGATCGTCGTCTGCCCGTAAACGATCCCGGCAGACAGAAGCAGAATTCTACTCCAAGCCACAACCGCGCAGACGGCATGTAATCGGCGGCGATTTGAGCGGTGTCGCCAATAGAAGTTACCGTAAAAAATTAATGCGCCTGAAAGATATAGACGTAATCAACTGGATTGCGGCGCTGATAGTGATTTTGATTCTGGTAGCCTTTTTCTGGCCACAGTCGGACAGTGTGTCTACACGGGAAGTCGCCAGTCAAGCCAGTAAGATTGAGAGCGAATCATTTTACTCCGAATCCCGGGTAGATGAGCCTCCCACGGAACAACCATTGTCGCCAACTTTCAGTCGACAGGATGACCTGAGCAGGGCCGACGATTACCGGGTGCAAGAGGCCATGGAGAGGCGAATCAGGGATTTGCACTCACTGGCCGAGCAACAGATAGAAAGTGGAGAACTTACCGAGCCTGATGCCAGCAACGCTACTAGTACCTATCGCCAAATACTGTTGCTGAATAGCAAAGATGTGAAAGCCCAACAGGGATTAGAGTACATCGGCGGCAGATTCCTTAGCATCGGTTTGCGCGCTCTCGAGAATAATAATCTGGCATCCGCTTCTGCCGCTCTGCAGAAACTTGAAGTGGTAGATGCCGACTCTGAACAGCGCTCTGAACTAGCACTTGCAATAGAACGTTGGCAGCGCCAGCGGGAAATCGACGATTTACTGGCCAAAGCCGAGGCAGCGCTGTCCAACGACGATCTCATCTTGCCGGCACGAAAAAGCGCCCTTTATTACTTTCAACAGGTTTTAACCAAGGAACAGAACAACAGTGTTGCCATAAAAGGCATTCAGGGCATCGCTGACAACCTGATGGACAGGGCGAACCTGGCATTAGTTGCCGGAGAATTGCAGGCGGCAACCGGATATCTCACTACGGTAAGTGTAATTGATCCGGAACACCCGTCTTTATCTTTAATGGAACAACGGATGGCCAGGCTGCAAGAGTTGGAAAACTCAACCACAACCAACGGCAGCAATCAGGTGAGTGACCTTGACGCAGGCAATGCGCCGCAAGTACAACAGCCTCAGCCCAGTGCAAATTCGCAATCACCAGCACCCACCACGGCTGAACCCAGCCGGCAAAGCCGGGAGCAGGCCGAGGTTGATCGCAAGTTTCTGGAACTCGGTTTAGATGCCTATTATAAAGGCGATTACAGCACTGCAGCGTCGTTGCTGCAGCCGTTGGCTGATCGCGGGATATCACGGGCTCAGTTTCGAATCGGCTATATGTATTTTCAGGGGAGAGGGTTCAAGCAGGACAAAAATGAAGCAGACAGGATTATCCGTGCGGCGTTGCCTGCGGTGCAGAAATTTGCTGACGAGGGCCGTAGCTGGGCCCAATCTGACATCGGCAGTCTGTATGAGGATGGCCTGGTGCTGCCTAGAGATTATGCCGAGGCCGTATTCTGGTATCGCTCGGCTGCGGAACAGGGCTATCCGGGTGCACAAACCAACCTGGGAATCATGTATGCCCGGGGACGTGGCGTAAGTTCCAGTCGACGTACCGCCATAGAATGGTTCCAGAGAGCATCGAAACAAGGCGATATACTGGCCAAGCGCAATCTTGAAGCCATGGGAATAAAGCCATAATAAACAATGTGTTAGCCTATTTATCTAAAGTTATTTATTTAATAGAGTCGGGGTGATACAGGGCGGGATCAAAATCCGGCTGCGGATGTTTAGGATCCATCGCTTTCAACGTATTAAGCATCACCGAGGCAATCATCCAGTCCCTGAAACGCCGGTTTTCAGCAGGCACTATGTACCATGGAGCCTGCTCTGTTGAGCATCGCTGCAGCGCTGTCTGAAAGGCATCCATGTAATCGCTCCACAAGGCTCGCTCATCGAGATCACCGGGATTAAACTTCCAGTACTTTTCAGGGTCTGTCAAACGCTTTTTGAAGCGTTGCAACTGGTACTGCGGCGTGATGTGCAACATAAATTTAAGGACCTTGGTATTACTATCCGCCAGCAGGGCTTCAAAATTATTTATATGATCATAGCGTCGCTCAATGATCTCTGCACTGGCCCATTTATGCACTTTCACGATCAACACATCTTCATAATGCGACCGGTTAAATAATGTGATACCACCCTTGCCGGGTGCCTTATGATGCACTCGCCACAGAAAATCGTGAGCAAGCTCGATTTTTGTCGGAGCTTTAAAGCTTTGCACGGTACAACCATGCGCTATCAGGTTGCCAGTAAGTTTGGCTATGGTACTGTCTTTTCCTGCCGCATCCATTGCCTGCAGCACTACCAGCAATGATTGTTTGGATTCCGCATAGAGTAATTCCTGGTAATCATCCAGTTCTTTCCAGACACTTTGCCTTCTGTCCTTAAGTTCATCCTGATCCAACCCTCCATCCACGTTGCAATTGAACTGATTCAGATCGGGCGCTTCGCCGGGACGTACCCGGAATTTTTCAAAATCCATTGGAATGCCTGTTCGTTAATTGGTGCAAGCTAAACATGGTATTGCTAAACTGCGGGTTTTGCAAAATCCTCAGGCGCACGAAAAACAATAACCATGTCAGCTCACGAGATAAGCGCTGCAGATAGTCACGGGCATTGTCTGGCTGCTAATAACCTTGCTTGCCAGCGCGGCGAGCGATGGTTATTTGAAGGCTTAAACCTGACTGTTTCCAGCGGAACTTGCCTG
>JAHHOC010000018.1 GCA_018677115.1 Arenicella sp.
TCGAAAAAGCAATGGATGGCTTTTTCGATGATAGCCGGGCACTGGTGGCAAATAGCGTACCAACCGTATCCCCTTGATATATTCGTTGCAAAATGTCCGTTTGCTGACCGTTAGCAACAACAGTCAAAGCGCCGCTTCGGTTAGCCGTCTGCGCCGCAGCAATTTTAGTCACCATACCACCGCGTCCCAGAGCTGACCCCTCAGACGCCATCGATTTCAAATTTTCATCATCGGCGTTGACTTCATGCAGTAACTCGGCATCTGAATTATCCCGTGGATCCGCAGTGTAAAGCCCATCCTGATCAGTCAGAACAACCAGCAGGTCGGCTCCTACCAGATTGCACACCAACGCCGCCAGGCTATCGTTATCACCAAAACATATCTCATCGGTTGCCACCGTGTCATTTTCGTTAACCACACTCAATACACCCAATTCAAGCAAGCGACTGAGAGTGCTCTTGGCATTAAGATATCGCTCCCGGTCGGCTATGTCGGCATGCGTAAGCAACACCTGAGCAATGGAAATCCCGAAAGGTTTAAACGCTTCCTCGTATCGCCTTACCAAGGAGGCTTGTCCGACTGCAGCTGCTGCTTGCAGGTCGTTAATGCGGTGCGGCCGCGAGGACATGCCAAGCTGCGTCATCCCTGCAGCCACCGCTCCTGATGACACCAGAATGAGTTCAATTCCATGGTTCCGCAATTCTGCCAGTTGTTCCGACAACGCCTGAATCATGCCGACATCAAGTCCACGCCCTTGATCTGTCAGCACGGCACTGCCCACTTTTACCACCCAGCGCTTTTTATCCTTAATGAAATCCCGTGTATTCATCAATCTGGATCTTCCTGAGGAATAGAAACCAATACAGGCTGGTGCTGGACTTTTTGTTCTTCTTGAAGATGCTGCATAATATCATTGCACAATTGCTGGGTGCCCTCTCTGGCGATTGCGCTAATAGTGTATAACGGACCGTTCCACTGCAGGCTTTCCAGCAACTCAGAGACTATGCGCTTCTGATCTTCTTCCAGTACTACGTCAATTTTGTTGATTATCAACCATCTCTCTAATTGATCCAAATCGGCTCCAGCCTGCTCACTGTATTGCTTCAGCTCGCCGGCTATTGCGCTAATATCACCAGCCAAATCCGCTTCTTCATTACCGTACGGAGCGATATCGACCACATGTAGTAATAGTCTGGTGCGTGCCAGATGACGCAAAAATTGGATTCCCAGGCCTGCACCTTCTGATGCACCTTCTATCAGCCCTGGAATGTCGGCTATAACAAAACTACTGCCGATGCCCAAACTGACAACCCCAAGTTCGGGATAAAGCGTTGTAAATGGATAGTCGGCCACCTTTGGACGGGCTTGTGAGACTGCTCTCAACAAGGTTGATTTACCTGCATTAGGCAGTCCCAGCAAACCCACATCGGCAAGCACTTTTAATTCCAGTCGCAAAACCCGTTCATCCCCCGACTTTCCCTTGGTGGTTTTACGCGGAGCCTGATTAGTACTGGATTTAAAGGTCGTATTTCCACAACCCCCATCACCACCCTTGGCCACCAGCACTGGCTCGTCAATGGTATCCAAGTCGGCAATGAGCTCGCCGGTTTGCGCATCAAATACCATGGTTCCAACTGGCACTTTAATAGTTAAATCATCGCCACCCTGGCCGGTTTTTAACTTACCACCCCCAGACTTGCCATTTTGTGCCTGATAGTGCCGCACGAAGCGGAAATCGGCCAAGGTATTAAGGCCTTCAGTGGCGAGCAGATAAATGCTACCTCCACATCCACCATCACCGCCATCGGGACCGCCCTTGGGTATGTATTTCTCCCTGCGGAAGCTCAGCGCACCATTGCCGCCATTGCCTGCTTTAACGGTTATCTCCGCTTCATCTACGAATTTCATGGGCTGATTTTAGCTGTTTTGAATACCGATGTTATTGACTATTTAACCACCAGGTTTTGGCAATGCTTGGAATTATCAGAAATTGCTCGGCACGGCAACATTGCTCCTTCGGTGAGGAAGATTTAAAAATCAATCAGGCTTAAGG
>JAHHOC010000020.1 GCA_018677115.1 Arenicella sp.
CACCCATACCCGTCAATCCCGTGAGAGCGGCGCTCAATTGTATCAAGCCATCCCGCTCCATGAGCCCTAAACCCATCACTATTACAACCAACGCCAGGCCCAAGTTGGTAAACGGAATCGGAAAGGCGATAACAATGCCCAGAATCACGATAATCAGGCCATTTATGCGGTCAACCACCGGTGCCTCCGAGAATTGCCAACGTGGACGGACGAAGCGCTCCATAGAGCGAACACGGGGCTCAAACATAGACAACGCTGTCTGTACCCCATCTGGCGGCAACTGCCGATCGAGGATAAACTTTGGCAGCCACGCATGGGTCATACCCATTGCCATTTGGACGCCGAGGACGGCAATCAAGGGCCCGGCAATAACCGCGACGAAAGGGATAACATTGAAAATTGCAATCAGCACCAGCAGCATGCCAAACGTGCGGTCACCGAGCCGGTCAGTCAGGCTCCGCAAGGTCACATCGGGCTGCCGGGTGCGCTCGATCAGGCCCAGCAGCACATCCGAAGTGCGCGACCGCGGCTGTGGTGGGATGAAAAAGAGCTTCGCTCGCCGATGGGGTGGTTTGTCCAAGCCTGAAATTCGTAAATCGAAGTTAAAATATGACTCGGTTTAGTCTAACCTGTATTGAGCGGCATAACACCGCTTCGGCTTTACCTGTTCTGGCTTATGCGTCATTCAAATGCCGGATTTGATGAAACCACCCACGGCTAATTCAGCCCAGGCATATAAAAAGGAGGCAACAAACACAGCGCCTGCGATCAATCGTCGATTTCGCGGGCATCGCCGAGACACAAGTACGAACAGGCTGCCTGAGCTAAACAACAGAGCGCCCATCACGATAAAATCCAGCAAGTTCCAATTCACTTGCTGAGTAAATTGCATCGCAATCAAGGGGATTAGCAGTATTGAGCCTGTGGCGAGCGCGATCCATAAGAAGACACTATTTTGCGCGATTATCTCTTCGTTTGAGGGTTTCATCAGTACCCCGCAAACCCGTCAGGTTCTCTTGGCAATCAACCAATAGGTGATACCCAGGGCAAACACCACCGCTGCTGTGCCGTAAACATAGGGAGGTGTAACCTGCTCGAAATCCAGAATGATCACTTTCCGTGCAATTGCCATTAGCGCCGTCGCAATTACCAGGCGCACCGGAATCACATCGGTGCTGAGATACATACTGATGTTGATAAATATCTCAATGGCTATTAACACCGCCAGGAAGGCGCCAAATGTTGCCAGAATGTCGTTAATCTGCAGCAGCATGAACGGCGGCTGGGTAAGCCGCTGATAAAGTACATATATTACATCGCCGATGCCCCACACGATCACCAGCACCATAAGTATCGCTAGCACCTTGACCGCAATCCTGATGATACGGTGCAGAAAGCGGATAGTCAGGTCTTCATGCTCCAGGTGAAGTTCATGACCAGGTTCATGTATATGTCTTGGTTTTTTGTCTTTTGCCATAATTATTCGTTCGTATCCGGGGCCTCATTCAGGGGCGCGATTTAATATCAAGTACTGCTCACTATATCCCGTGGCCACCCAACGGAATTCCCGTGTGGTGAGCCATATCGGCAATCAGTGGCCTTGCTCTACTGATTATTTCCTGCACGGCTGGCACCGAAAGGGATGCTGCATGATCCTCTTTCGACTCCCAGACTTCGGTTATCAGTGCAGAATCTTGTGCAGATGTGGACAGCTGTACAAGGTACAGCTTACACCCTTTCAGCGGCGCAACCAATTCAGAAGCCTGCAACATCAACGCCGCCAATTGTTCTCCGTTGCCGGAAGTCGCCGTCATAACCACCTGCATACCAAAAGCAACATTGGATTCACTTTGTGGCGGATTAATCTCGGAGCTCGTCAACTCAACCATTTATCTACAACCCCCTTCAGGTGAACCAAGCCAAATAATAAACAGATAATTGAACTCCATATCCAGAAACTGAGGCTATTTTGGGTTATTTGAGGATGTGTGGATATGAACGGCAACAGCAAACCCAATACACCGCGTGCCAAATATACCAACGTGATCAATATGAGGGCTGATTTCAGCAGCGGGAGTTCGGGCAACAGGCCCGCACCCGACCATGCATAGGCTCCCCAAACCGCAAGAACTCCAGCTATGAACAAGGTAATCAATATGGGCTGAAAGAGCCCCTGCTCTGCCATCC
>JAHHOC010000050.1 GCA_018677115.1 Arenicella sp.
CTGTGGACCCGGTCAAGCATCGGTTCAGCATGTGCTCTTTGATCCGCTCGCATGGGCAGGAACGGATCAAGAATAGATTTGTTTTTGCCGGCATTTATCGAGCGGCGCTCGATTCCATACTTTTTCATCGCCTCTACAAATCCAAAGCTATCCATGCGCACGCCAATCGAACCGACAATACTTGAGCGGTTGGCATATATTTTATCTGCCGCAACCGCCACAAAATAACCACCTGACGCTGCCACATCAGACATCACAACATGCATGGGTTTGTCGGGATATTCTGAACGCAAGCGGGTAATTTCGCTATTTATGTCGGCAGACTGCACAGGAGAGCCCCCGGGACTGTTAATCTGCAGAATAACGCCCTTTGAATTTTTTGATTCAAATGCCTTACGCAAACTTCGGTTTATCAATTCCGACGATGCGTCGGTACCAAACCCAATGACGCCGCTCAGTTCCACCAACGCGGTATGTGGTTTGCCGTAGGCTGCCGGTTTATTACCACTTCCAGCAACCATGACGATCCCTATCAGGTAGATGGCTATCAGCGCAAACAGCGCCATTTTCCAACGACGCCTGACTTTCTTGTCATGCATATAATCAACAGCCAGTTCGCGTAAAATAGCATCCGTCTCACTGCTTCGCGCTGCGGCTGGTGCAGCCGCACTACCTGGCAGACCGGCGTTAGGTTTATCTCGCTTAAACATCTTTGCTTACTACCTCATAATTTTCATGGTCTAAGTATAACCGACCTTCACGTTCAGCAATTCCTAAAGATTCCAATCCCACTCCATAGCAGGGCCCGCCCAGGCAAGCGCCGGTATCCGGCGCATACTCCGCACCATGTGTTGAACAGATCAGTGTACGCCCATCATCGGTAAAGAATTCACCCGGCATATAGTCCAATTCTACAGCGATGTGCCCGCACTTATTCAGATAGGCAAAAAACTGATAATCGAAGCGAATCACAAAGGCTGGCATAACTTCGCCATCTTGATTGCGCACATTAAAGCGGTGCCCTTTACCGCCTTCCTCGAGGCTATCTGTTTCGGCTATCAAGTTTGTATCAGGCATATGCTTTGTTCACGCGTCCATTCATCAACCAATGGTGGATATCGGAAAATGAATGCAAAACGTCTACTGCATTAGCTGCGCGCAGTGCTGCTTCATCATGAACCCCATAGGCGGCCCCCAGCCCATGTACGCCAGCATTCCTTGCCATATCCATATCATAGGTTGTGTCTCCGACCATTATAGTATCCTGCGGGTCTATCGCTGTGTACTCAAGTAACTCCAGCAGCATTTGCGGATGCGGTTTAGAGCGCGTCTCGTCGGCACAGCGCGAAGCGACGAAAAAGTGCTCTAACCCCATCTCATTAAAAACACGCTGCAACCCAGCCCTGGCCTTGCCGGTTGCCACCGCCAGCATTGGACCGCTTTCCGACAGTGACCGGAGCCCTTCCTCTACACCGTGGAACAGTCCCTGCTGTGTTTCATCAGCGGTAATAAACTGATGTCTGTAGGCCTCAATCAAGGCCACATGCCGGTTATGGTTTAACTCCGGGAACAAAATCCGCATCGCCTCGTGCAGGCCAAGTCCTATGATTTTTTTAGCTTCGCGGTCATCTGGCTCCGCAACACCCACCTCCCGTGCTGCTGCCTTAATGCAGTTTGCGATTTTCTGGGCAGAATCCATCAACGTGCCGTCCCAATCAAAAATAATCAGTTGATACATTAGCTGTCCATCTCAAGTTTTTCTAATAACGCGCATAGTTCTGGCGGCAGAGCGGCCGAAATCTGCAGGCGCTGACCGCTGAGCGGGTGGATGATAGCAAGCTCGTGTGCATGAAGAAACAAGCGTTTCAATCCCATGGTTTTCATTTTTCGGTTAAATTCCGGATCACCATAACGCTGGTCGCCAGCCAGCGGATGGTTCTCGGACTGAGCGTGCACACGTACCTGGTGAGTTCGTCCGGTTAACAATTTGACTTCCACTAATGATGCTACATCGCCGGTCTTGCGAGGCGAAAAAATAGAACTCGCATAACTGCCTTGCTGGTCTACCACAACATGACGTTCGCCGCCACGGCGTGCTTCAGTATTAAGGTTTTTGACGACTCTACGCTGTCCATATTTCCAGCGCCCCCTGACCAATGCCAGGTATCTTTTATCAACCCGCGCATTTTGCAGCGAATTGTGCTTGAAATCCTCATGCAGCCGCCGCAGCGCGGCGGATTTTTTTGCCAGTAAAAGACAACCCGAAGTTTCACGGTCCAATCGGTGCACTAATTCCAGGTATTTTAACTCTGGGCGCAGCATGCGCAGTGCCTCAATTATGCCTACTTTAATACCGCTGCCACCATGCACCGCCATGCCCGACGGCTTGTCAATGGCCATTAATGCTTCGTCCTCAAACAATATTGATTCACTCAAAAACTGGTAACGGGTGTGATCGGTCGAATCCTGAATCTGCTGGGACTGCCGGAGCGGCGGAATACGTATGATATCTCCCTGTTGCAAACGGGTCGTTTGCCTGGCCCGGCCCTTGTTAATTCTTACTTCGCCTTTACGTATAATCCGGTAAATCAGGGTCCTTGGCACACCCTTTAAGTGCCGCAATAAAAAGTTGTCCAGGCGTTGGCCGGCATACTCATGGTCAACCTCAACGAATGAAGCCTTTGGTGGAGTGGAACGGGACATTAATTCGCGAAACCCGGGTAAAATTTAAATAAATTGTGGTGGCCGAAGGATACCATTGCTTCGCGCTCAGCAAGTGGTGGCTTAACCTTATATGTGTGGTTTTGAATTCAGTTTCATCTATTGCGGACGATAAGCGATTTTCAGTGCACCAAAGGTGTTCGATTTTAACTGATTTGCCACCGGCCAGCCCAAATCTGGTTTGGTTAATCGTTTGCGTCCAACCAATCATACTGTTATCATCGCTTGCACCTGTGGACCGGCCAGATTAAATCGCCGTAAGCCACTGAGTATGAACAGTTTTCTCCGCGTTCGCTGGCTTGGTATCACTCTCTGAATACCGCTGATTTGGACCGCAACGCTATTGAAAGTAAACGCAGCATGGTATTGGTTTAACTTATACACGGCGTCCTTGAGACCCCGACAAACCAATTGAGCAACAAATGGCTCTCTCCATCCGCTGCAGACGGGGTACTGTGTCTCCACCCTGATTTTCGGAGCACACCGCTCAATTAATACGGCTAGGCCAATAAAATAATTGAGCATTAACAGCAAGTTATAGACGAAAAGTCTGCATTTGTACCGACTTAAGCCTACATAATTGCGTTAAGACTGAATATTTAGATGAACGCGCTGCACAACTGTGGTGCACCAATGCTCACAGCATTGCGGCGATATTGAAAAGAATTTAATCTGTATTGCAGATTTGCGATGGACTCCACAACCGCATGCCTGGCCTCCGAATCCAGGCATGAATCCGGTAAGTCAGAGTTCCAGCTACATTTCAGGGCGGTTAATGCCGGCGCCGGACGCATCAGCATAAGTGGATGCAGCAGAGCGCTGGATGAATAGCCACCTGAAGCACGGATCATTGTTTAGTCCGTTGTATTTTCAATCTCTTTCGTATCATTCTATTCAGTCTGCAAGACACAATTCTGGCTGCCACGTGTATCACTTGCGCGAGGAATAAGATGAAAAGAATGTTATTTAATGCAACGCACTCTGAAGAGTTGCGCGTGGCAATTGTTGATGGCCAGAAACTGATTGACCTGGACATCGAATCCGCCAACTCGGCGCTCAATAAAGGCAATATCTATAAGGGAAAAATAACTCGGGTTGAACCGAGCCTGGAAGCGGCTTTTGTCGAATATGGCGCAGGCCGGCAGGGTTTTTTGCCAATGAAGGAAGTGTCCCGCGCTTACTTCCAGGACTATAAGTCGAACACACCGATCGCCCAGGTCAAGATAGCCGATGTACTTAAAAAGGGTCAGGAACTGCTGGTGCAGGTTGAAAAAGACGAGCGTGGAAACAAAGGCGCAGCACTCACCACATTTATCAGCCTGGCCGGCAGATATCTGGTGCTGATGCCCAACAACCCGAAAGGTGGGGGGATTTCACGTCGGATCGAAGGCAGCGAGCGCCAGGAGTTAAGGGAAGCAATGTCCAGCCTGGAAATCCCTCGCGAGCATGCGCTAATTGCCCGAACCGCTGGTATCGGCAAAAGTTCGGAAGAATTGCAGTGGGACCTGGATTTTCTGAAGCGCCTGTCTGATGCTATTCAAGAAGCCTCCGAATCAAGGCCTGCACCATTCCTGGTTTACCAGGAAACAAACCTGGTTGTGCGCTCGATCCGTGATTATTTTCGCAGTGATATCAACGAAATCATCATAGACGACAAGGAAATTTTTGATCGCGCAACACGTTTCATGAATCAGGTAATGCCCCACAATGTCATCAAATTAAAATTATATGAAGACACGGTTCCGCTGTTCTCGCGCTACCAGATAGAGCATCAGATAGAATCGGCATACGCCCGCGAAGTGCGGCTGGCAGCTGGTGGCGCACTAGTGATCGATCCGACTGAGGCACTGACTTCAATAGACGTAAACTCAGCGCGCGCTACCAAAGGCAGTGATATCGAAGAGACAGCTGTACAGACAAATCTGGAAGCAGCAGAAGAGATCGCTCGCCAATTACGCATCCGCGACCTCGGCGGGCTGATCGTAATTGATTTTATCGATATGCTGTCCAACAAAAACCAGCGAGCGGTCGAGCAGTGCCTGCAAAATGCACTTAAGGCGGATCGCGCCAGGGTTCAGGTCGGCCGGATATCGCGCTTCGGACTGTTAGAAATGTCGCGACAGCGGCTGCGTTCTTCGATCAGCGACTCCAACTATCATTCGTGCCCGCGTTGTGAAGGCAACGGTCATATTCGCAGCGTAGGTTCATCAGCGCTCAGCGTGCTCAGGATCATTGAGGAAGAAGCGCTGAAAGAAAATACCGAGGCTATCCACGCTCACCTTCCGATTAAGACAGCAACCTACCTGCTAAATGAAAAACGACACGAAGTGACCCTGCTTGAAAGTCGTCTTGGAACTAATATTACCATCGTGCCCACCATTGAACTGGAAACACCCCATTTTAAGATTCAGAGGTTACGCAGCGAGGATCTGGATGAAATGCCGATTCTGCCCAGCTATAAGGTAGAAATCAGTGAGCCAAAGGAGGATCCACGCAAAGCCAAATATCAGAAAAAGCAACCCGTCAGTAATGTCGTTGTAGCGCCCAGTACCGCGCCAGCAGTGGGAATTGAATCAATTCGAATGGAAGACAAACCAGCTCCAGCGGCACAACCGGCACCACTTCAGCCGGGCATTTTCGTCCGGCTGTGGCGCGCCCTTTTTGGCCGGGGTGAAGTTCCGGCAAAGAAAAAGGATTCAAAGAGCAGATCAGGTGGCAAGCATCAGGGCAGGCATCGGAGTGAAGGTGGTCATAAGCCACGGGGTAATAAAGGTCGGGGCAGCAGTCCTCAGCAACGTAAGCAGCAGAGTAAAAGCGGACATAAGAGCGGTCATAAAAAGGATTCGCGAAAACGTCCCCAGGGCGACAAAAATCAGGAAAGTCAAAGCAGCAAACCCGGCCCGAAACAGAACCGCAACCGCAACCGCAATCGAAACCGCAACCGCAACCGTAACCGCAACCGTAGTGATTCGGCCAATCGATCGCCAGATGGCAACAGCAAACCTGCTGCCGGCAATTCGCCAAAGCCTGACAAGCCTGTGGCGGTAGCTGAAGCTGATGGGAACCGCGCCGACTGAGCGTTAAGCGCATATGTGTGGCATCGCTGGAGCCGTCTCCACTGAGGTCGATAGCACGCAAATACAACGCCGTGTGAAAGCAATGCTCACCCGGCTGCAACATCGCGGGCCGGACGATCAGGGTGCTATACATTTCGACAACTATGCCGCATCACTGGCACACACGCGCCTGGCAATTATTGATTTAAGTGATGACGCGCACCAGCCAATGCGCTCAATCGATGATCGATTTGCCATCAGTTTTAACGGTGAAATTTACAATTACCGGGCGTTACGCGAGGAACTAATCGGGGATGGCGAGGAATTCTTCAGCCAGTCTGACACCGAAGTTATTCTCAAGCTCTACCAAAGAGAAGGCATTCAATGCCTGCAGAGGCTGCGGGGTATGTACGCCTTTTTCATCTGGGATAGCTTGGAAAACACCGGTTTTGCGGCACGTGACCCATTAGGAATTAAACCTTTTTATTATTGGCATGATGCCACTTCGCTGGCTTTCGCATCAGAATTGCGGGCGCTGGCTGATTCGCAATTCTTTGCGCGGAAATTATCCGCCCATGGGGTATCCAGTTATTTACTGCGCGGCTCGGTCAGCGAGCCATACTCAATGCTTGACCAAGTAAAGCAGTTGGAAGCAGGGCACTATTTACAGTGGCAAGCTGGTTCGGTGAGAATTAAGCAGTTTGCTGACCTCAATTTTGCAGCCCGCAATATGAGTAAGCAACAAGCAATTGCTGTCACCCGGAAAGCACTGCAGGACAGTGTCAGGGCTCATCTGGTGAGCGATGTACCGGTGGGAATATTTCTCAGCGGCGGATTAGATTCCACGGCAATAGTGGCTCTGGCCAGCCAGATTACTGACCAGCCTATCAGCACATATTCAATCGCCTTCGAGGACCCGGAATGGAATGAAGGTGATATCGCTAAACGGGTGGCTGATCATTTTGGCACCCACCATACCGAATGGCTGATGCGTGAAAAGGATGCCCTGCCCCTATTCGATCAGTTCCTGCAGGCGGTTGATCAACCGACGATAGACGGCTTCAACACTTTTTGTGTTGCCAAGCTGGCGAGCGATCACGGTCAAAAAGTCGTTTTGTCGGGAGTGGGCGGCGACGAATTGTTTGCCGGTTACAAGTCTTTTTCACTGTTACCCAAGATGACAAGGCTGGCCCGTGGGTTGAAACTCCTGGCCCCACTATTCAATTGGGCGTCGAACACTCTCAATCGCTCACTAAGCCCGCGGGCCAGGCGAAGTCTGGATTTCTTGAGTCATCCGGATTCACTGGCCGCTGCCTACCAGAGCCTTCGCGGTATTTTCTCGCGGTCGGAAAGCTCAGCCCTGATGCGGGCATTAGAACTGGACCCAGTGATGGTGCCGCCTGCTGATCCGCTGGCTGGGCATCTGCTGGATCAAGTGAGTGAAGCTGAAATAAGTAACTACATGCGCAATCAGTTATTGCGCGACAGTGATGTGATGAGCATGGCCTGGGGCCTGGAATTGCGGGTGCCACTGGTCGATCACAAATTGGTAACAGAAATAAGCGCAATTCCAGCAGCGCTTAGGTTGCAACAAGGCAAAAAGCTCCTGATTGAAAGCATTCCAGAAATTCCGCAGTGGGTCATAGAGCGCCCAAAACAAGGCTTCCGATTTCCATTCGATCAATGGTTCCAGCAAAGCTGGAACAGGCTTGAATCGGATGTTGCTGTACCTGGCTGGATACCATTAGTGCCGTGGTACCGGAGATGGAGCTTGCTGGTTTTGGCGGACTGGTCGAAAAGATACCTGTGAGTCTGCGCGTGCTGCATATTATCCCGTCGGTTTCGCCTGCCAGGGGAGGCCCGAGTCACGCCATAATTGCAATGGTCGCCGCCCTCAATAGCATAGACGTCAGGGCAGAAATCGCCACCACTAATGATGATGGTGAGTCCGAACTTGATGTGGATTTCGCTGAACTGATCGATTTCAACGGTGCCCCGAGCCGGTTTTTCAAGCGTTATTCTTCGACCTTGCGCCCGCTGCGTGAATTTCAGTATGCACCCGGATTTAACCGCTGGCTCAAAGCGCATATCGACAGTTATGACCTGATTCACGTACACGCAATATTCTCAGCCTGCTCGACTTACGCAATGTGGCTGGCAAGAAAGCGGGGCATACCTTATATCGTCAGGCCAATAGGCCAACTGGAAAATTGGGCGTTACGTCAGGGCGCTTATAAAAAACGACTCTATTTACGATTAATTGAGAAATCCAATTTACAGGCTGCCAGCGCGATTCAATTTACTTCAGATTCTGAGGCACAGCAGGCATTGTCGCTGGTACCGGAAATCAATTCCCATGTCATACCCCTGGGAG
>JAHHOC010000056.1 GCA_018677115.1 Arenicella sp.
CAACAAACAACTGGTGCGTTATGTCGCCGGCATGGTGCCGGATTCCGAGGTCGAACTCATCGATTTAAACGACTATGAGTTACCGCTATTCTGTGAGGATCTGGAGCGGGAAATCGGCAAACCACAGGCCGCCGCTGATTTCCTTGCCAAGCTTGGTAGTGGTAATGCCATCATTGTGTCATTTGCAGAACACAATGGGAATTACAGCGCCGCCTTTAAGAATCTGTTTGACTGGTGTACACGCCAGGCTGGGCGTGATGTGTACCAGAACAAGCCGATGCTGTTGCTGGCTACCTCTAACGGCGGGCGTGGCGGCAAGAGCGTACTGGAGCTGGCGACCAATGCCAGTCCCCGTTTTGGCGGTGATGTCAGGGCATCTATTTCGGTTCCTTCATTCAGTGAGAACTTTGATGTGGAACGGGCAAGGGTGAGCAACGCTGAAATCAATCAGCAACTCGCTGATGCCGTCAAAGCGCTGATAAGCTAGCCTAGTTAGTGCTTAAGCATATCGATGTGAGAGATGCCGTCCTCGTCGTAGGGTTCTGAGGCCGGAACAAATCCAAGTTCCTGGTAGAAACGCTGCAAGTGTGTTTGAGCACCGATTTTGATCGGCTGGCCTGGAAAGCGGGATTCAATAAATGACATAGCGCGGCGCATCAGTTCCAGACCCAATCCTTCACCGCGCGCCGCGGCGCTGGTCAGGATGCGCCCTATCGAGACTTGCTCATAGGTCAGCCCGGGTTTTAGTATTCGCGCATAGGCAACCAGAGGCCTTCCATTGGTGGCGCGGCGGCCGCAGATATGCCAGGCAGCACGGTCTGCATCATCGATATCCGGATAGGCGCACTCCTGCTCGACAACAAACACGTCCTGGCGAACTTTGAGTATCTCAAACAGCTCTTCTTTGGAGAGCTCGTCGTAAGCCTTAGTTTCCCAAATTAGTTCCCTCAATTAGGCCTCTCAAGCTTCAAGACCGAATGGGTCGTCAATCGAATATGAGGGCTCGGTAAACCAGCGAGGACCATCTTCCGTCATATAGAAGTGATCTTCCAGACGCACACCAAATTCGCCGGGAATGCTGATCATAGGTTCATTACTGAAACACATCCCAACTTCCAGCGGCGTTTTATCACTGGAAACCAGATAAGGCCATTCATGAATATCAAGGCCGATTCCATGCCCGGTACGATGTACTAAACCCGGTGACTGATAACCCGGGCCGAAGCCCTTGTCGACAAGGAAATTGCGAGCTGCATCGTCCACCGCACCACAGGGTTGACCCAATTGAGCCGCGACGAATGCCTCGGCCTGGCTGGCTTTCTCATAATCCCATATTTCGCGTTGTCGCTTGTCAGGATCACCGAACACATAAGTGCGGGTGATGTCGGAATTGTAGCCTTCAAGCTGGCAACCAGTGTCTATCAGCACAACTTCATTGGCTTCAAGTGGTTTGGGGTTCTTCACACCATGTGGATACGCGGTGTCCTCACCAAACAACACGATGCAGAAATACGAGCCCCCTGCGGCACCTACCGCATGGTGTGCTTCATCTATAAAGGCGGTGACCTCACCAGTACTAATGCCTTCGCGCAAAATCCGCGCAGCACTTTTATGTACCTCAAGGGTCATGTCTTTGGCTCGCTGCAGCAGGGCCAGTTCGGAGGGTGACTTGCAACTGCGGCAACCGGCAGTGACTGCTTTGGCATTGACGTAGGTGTGCTGAGGGTGAGCCCGCGCTACACCATCGCTGATAAAAAACGCACAGGATTCGTCAAGTCCGATAACACCCTCTGTGATGCCCATTTCCGCCAGAACCTCTCCGAACAGTGCATAAGGGCTTTCATGCTCATGCCAGCCATTGACCTTGCCTTCAATCAACATGTAGCCGTTAAGCGTGTCGATCTCGAAATGTGGCGCAATATACTGCAGTTCTCCCTGGTCGCTTAAAATCGCACCAACCATGCGTTCGCTGACCCCCCAGCGGGTGCCGGTGAAGTAGTACAGATTGGTACCTGCGTTCAGGTAAACCGCATTTATACCCTCGGCCTGCATAAGCGAGACCGCCTTTTCGATGCGTGTTCGATATTCGGCTTCGCTAATCGGCCGGATATCTGCGGTCATATTACTTAACCGCTTGAGTTCTTGTGCGGCATTGCTGCCGCCTACTCCGATGGTCATAATCGCGTCTCCACTTTTTTGGATAGCTTGATTGTAGGTTATTTTATACCGCTGAGGCACTCCTGGTTCATATTGACTATGGAGTGAAGATACGCTGAGGTCCGACGATTTCCAAATGGACTGGGCGGCCTGGTTCCAAACCGGCTAGTTGTTGGAGATTGGGATCAGTTGCGCGGCAACAATTGAATCGGCAAGTTGTCGGAAGGTTTTCCAATCGGCGCCGGCTGATAGGGCATCTGGTAGTCGGCTGCGACTTGTAACTGATGATTTTTCAAAATATGAAATAGCACCAGCTTCACCTGTAATTCAGCAAATTTAAGTCCCAGGCATTTGTGTGCGCCGCCGCCAAACGGTATCCAGGCATGGCGATGCTGCTTGTCTTCCCCACGTTCTTTATTAAATCGCTCAGGATCAAAGTCCTGTGGATTCGACCAGATGCTGTCCAGTCGATGGCAAAAGTAGGGGCTCACATGAACCTGTTCGCCACGCTTTATCTGGTATCCCTCAAACTCGCAGTCCTGGATTGCATGACGGGGAATCGTCGGCAGCGGCGGGTAGAGACGAAGGGCTTCCTTAAATACCAATGCAGTTAGCGGTAACT
>JAHHOC010000068.1 GCA_018677115.1 Arenicella sp.
GCCTTTGCGTCGCCGGTGGTGCTGTCAGTGGTGGTGTCTACCGCGTTAAGCCCGATTCTCTCCAATGGCTCTTTTGTGCTGTTGCTGGTGTCGGCTCTCAGCCTGATGGCCGGCTACCCGTTAATTAAAATGTCGACCGCGATATTTAGCCACTTCAGAGATGCCTTTGAAGCCAATTTGCGTTATTTGCAGGCCAATGCCGAATTGCAGGAAGCGGTGCGCGAGGCACGCCTGGCCAACGCCTCCAAGACTCGTTTTCTGGCCGCCGCCAGCCACGACCTGCGGCAGCCTATCAATACCCTCTCTCTGTTCGTCGCCAACTTGTCGCTAAAGAATGTGGACGAAGATCAGAAAGAAATTATTTCGCACATGAACACCGCAATTAACAGCGTGGACGCGCAGTTAGAGTCACTGCTTGATATTTCCAAATTAGACGCCGGTGTGGTTGAGGTGAATGCCGGTGAAACCGAGGTTGTGTCTCTGGTGCGGGATCTGGTTGGTTCATTCGAGCGCCAGAGTACCGAGGCGCGGCGTATAAACTTCAGTTCCAATTTTGACTCGATCACGGTCAATACTGACCCGGCTTTATTCCAGCGAGTACTCGGCAACCTGATTGGCAACGCCGTCAAATACACAGACCACGGCTGGATTAATGTAAGGCTGGACATGGCTGGCAGCAACGCTCAGATCACCATAAAGGACACCGGTATTGGCATTGATGCGGCCGAACTACCTAAGGTGTTTGAAGAGTTTTATCAGATCGGTAACCCTGAGCGCAGCGAAGCCAATGGGCTGGGCCTTGGTCTGTCGATTGTCGGCCGCCTGGTCAAGCTTCTGGATATGCAGATCGATCTGGAATCAGAATTGGGCGTGGGTACGCGCGTAACTCTGGAAATCACCGCTATCAAGAGCAGCCGTGCAGTAAAAGAGGCTACCCCCGAACGCGAACGCAGCGTTCAGAACGAAACCAAACGCGTGCTGGCGCTAGACAACGAATCCAGCATCCTGCTGGCGCTTAGAGGTGTGGTCGAAACCATGGGCCACAGTATTGAAACCTTTACCGATTCCAACAGTGCTCTGGCCGCGTTTGCCGAGCGGGATTTTGATCTCGCTTTAATCGATTTTCGATTGCCCGGGGGCCTTAACGGGCAAGAGATTATTCGCAAGATGCGCAGCATGAATAACGCCGCGCGATTTTATCTGGTCACGGGGGATAGCAATATCCAATCCGACACCTCCGATTGCGAAATTATTTATAAACCACTGACGGGGAAAAAACTTAATCTGATATTCAACTGAAGACAACTTTAACGAGACTTTGCAGAGGAAATTGCTGTGTTAAAAAATCCACAAATAATAGATCGCGATAGTTTGTTCAAAATTCGCACCGGAGATGCTCTTTTTGTTAAGAGTGCGGACGGCATCATGAGCAAGATAATCCGGTTCTTCTCCGGTTCGAGCTTCGTTCACTCCGCGGTTGCTGTGCGCATCGAAAGCGGGCTTTATATAGTCGAATCAAAATATTCAAGCAGCTACGCCTACCAGCTTACCCCCATCGATTGGTGGCTGGCCCGGCATGGCCATGAGCAGTTGTATGTTGGCAAAATGCCCGATGAACACTGCACCAAAAACACTCGCAAAGATATTCGAAATATTGTCATGGACGAGCGCGAGTCACTGCGCCCCTATGAAATATTCTGGGTAATGGCAGTTTATGTTTTACAGGTGTGGTTGGGGAAATGCCGCCCGCAGTTTAAAAAACTGTTTAAGGGCCGCCGTCCTATGATCTGCTCGACGCTGGTACAGGAAGCCTGGGAGCGCGCCGGCGTAATCCCATTTGGCGAATATATGACACCCGCCATGCTGGCCAATCGATTGGGAGGCGAACACGCGTTAATTCCACTGGATGCGCATTCGGGTAGCGGCCACAATAAATATGGTCGCGCCAGCAATGAGGGTCGTTATCAGTATCCCAAAATGGCCTGAGCCGTTGTTAGTGGCTCACTTGCTGCATTGATGCCAGTAGCGCCGTTGTGGATTCGGCGCTTATTGGACAACATTACAGAAAGCCATTTCCTGAAAAGCCGCGACCGCGGCTCTTTTTGTGCCCTACGCCGTACTTTTGCGGCATGACTGAACCCAAGCGACATGAATTGTTGAACCGACCATCAAAGCCCGTGGTGCACCCCGGATTGATTTAGAATAG
>JAHHOC010000110.1 GCA_018677115.1 Arenicella sp.
GTGTCGATCATAATCTGGGCGGTGGTAATCGCCATCTCAATCTACCCGGCGTTTGTATGGGTATCAGCTAAAGTCAACGATCGACAGGGTCTGGCGGCCGCCATTGTTATGTTGCTGCTGCTGATGATGATACTTATACCGATCGCTATCGCGTTGCCGGGGTTTGCCGATTCGGTGCGATCTCTGGCAGCCGCATTCAGGGAGGGGACATTAGCGGTGCCGGAGCCATCGCTGAAAGTAAAGAACTGGCCGCTGGTCGGCCTACCCCTGTATGAAATCTGGAACCAGGCAGCCACTAACTTCGCTGCCCTGTTTGCCGAATACAAACCGCAACTGAAAAGTTTGGGTGTCGATGTGCTGGGATTGATTGCCGCCGTGGGTTTTTTCATTGTGCAGTTTTTTATTGCCACTATCGTTGCCGGCGTGATGCTTGCGCATCATGAGGGCGGCACCAAATTAGCAAAGAAACTTGCCGCCAGGGTGGTGCCGGATTCCTCACAGCGATACCTTGCATTAATTGAAAACACTGTGCGGGGGGTAACCAACGGTGTCATTGGCGTCGCATTGGTGCAGGCTATACTGGCGGGTATAGGATTTGCGGTTATCGGCATCCCCGCTGCCGCATTCTGGGCCTTCTGCTGTTTAGTGCTGGCGACACTGCAGATCACCATTTCCATCATCGTGATCCCGATAGCCCTGTATGTTTTTTCCAATCATGAATTGTTACCGGCGATTTTATTTGTGGCGTGGAATATCCCGATTGTCACTCTGGACAATATCCTCAAACCCTTTCTGATGCGTATAGGCGTGGATGCGCCAATGCTGGTGATTTTCTTTGGTGCCATTGGTGGGTTCATCAGTTTCGGGCTGCTCGGACTATTCCTCGGTGCGGTGATACTGGTAATAGCCTATGATTTGCTGATGGCCTGGCTGGGGGATCAGGCAGACCGCGAAAATCCAAGCGTCGACTGATTGAACCCGTTGGCAAGAACAGGAGAACACTATGCCCCAATATATGATTACTTACCTGGGCGGTAACCAGCCGTCTTCGCCGGAACAAGGGCAGAAACATTTTGCCCGATACAAGCAATGGCTGGCATCGCTGGGCGACGCTGTAGTCAGCCCGATGAATCCATTGAAGGGTGCCAGTACGGTTGAAGCCGATGGCTCGGTCACTGCCGGCGGGAAAACAACAATGTCAGGCTATACAATTGTTGCGGCGGATTCGATGGAAGCGGCATTGGAGATGGCGAGGGCCTGCCCGTTTCTGGATATTGGCGGCTCACTGGAAGTCTCTGAAATGGTTCAAATGCCGGGATGAGTATGCCCACAAATATTTTCAGCGCGCCACTCTATAGGAGGCGTGAAATTAACAATATTCCGGCTGAAGGTTCTGAGGAAAAATGCCTTTCCTGACCACTCTGCTGCTGCTCACCATTGTATCCGCGTGGGTTTGTTATTCGGTTGCCCGCAGGCGTCGGGCCAACCACGTATATTGGCTGATCATGGGCATATTGTTCGGCCCGCTGGCGATACCGTTCGTGTTTTTGTCCAGGCCGAAAAATAGATAATAATGAGAGAAACGACTGTTAGGAGGATTAAACTTGAACTTAGCTGAAACCTACCTGCCCGCATTTTGGGGCATTTTGATTGTGATCCTGACTGTGCTGGTGCAGTGGGTTGTAGCTAGTGGCGCGAAGGCCAGGGCACCGGGTGCCATACCCGGCAAGATCGATGAGTCGTTGAGCCACTCGTCGTTTGTGTTCCGGGCACACCGCACCTTTATGAACTCGCTGGAGAATATTCACCTGCTGCTCGGTACTGCATTTTTGGCGATTTTCATCGGTGCCAGCGCATACTGGACCGGTATTTTTGTGTGGCTGTTTGCGGCAGCGAGAATTGCTCACATGATTTTATATTACCGCATACCCACGGAAACGAATCCAAGCCCCCGCACCTGGTTTTTCATGCTTGGCTTTGTAGCAAATGTTTGTCTGCTTACTTTGTGTGTTATTACCTTAATATGAGTTAACTGACTGAATATAAAAAGTATTGTACAAAATTGCGGTGATCGCCGCCGGAGGTGAGTTTTGAATATTTTGATCCTGGGTATTGTGATTTTTTTCGGTATACACCTGTTGCCCGGTATGGTGAATTTGCGCCAGGGGTTTGTGGAGCGGCTTGGCGAGAAGGGTTACCAGGGAGTGTACTCACTTATCTCACTGGCCGGATTCATATTGATAGTTTACGGCAAATCAAAAGCCGAATTCCAGCACCTTTGGCAACCACCGGGCTGGGGCATGAACGTCGCTCCGGTTCTCATGGTGTTCGCCTTTGTGTCTTTGACCGCGGCTTATATGCCGTCGAATCTGAAGCGTTTCACGCGCCACCCAATGCTGTGGGGAGTGACTTTTTGGTCTGCAGCCCACCTTCTCACTAACGGTGACCTGGCGTCATTGCTGCTGTTCGGCTCGTTCGGTTTGTTCTCTCTGTATGATATGTATTCAGCAAACTCACGTGGCGCAAGCAAACAGGAAACTGTATATCCCGTGTCTAAAGACATCATCACTGCAGTCACCGGGGTGGTCGCCTATGCGGTGGTTCTGTTCGCCCACTCATTCCTGTTTGGCGTGGCAGTTATTTAAAAAGACGGGCGGGTTGAGCAAGGGTTGCCGATGGTCGAATATACTCCCAACAATATCTATCTGTTTGCGCTGTTATTTGTGGCCGTATGGGTATTCGCTATCAAGCTACTTGCCCATGCCGGCGGGTGGAGCAAGTTGGCGCAGGATTACCCTGGCTCAGGCAAGTTCCGAGGTGAGACGTGGAGTTTTCAATCTATAAAACTGGGATCGGTGAATTACAATGGCTGTGTGACCATCGGCATCGATGATACCAACCTGTATCTGGCCACCTTTTTGCCGTTCCGTTTTGGCCATAAACCTTTGCTGATACCGATCTACGATATCCTTGGTAAGGAAGTGGGAAGCGGTTTTTCAAAATATGTACAACTGACCATCAGCAATGACCATGCCACTACGATACGCGTATCAAAAGGACTGGCCGACCGGCTGGAACACGCCGCCCAGGGTATGTGGAAATACCAGCAGGGGCAGAACTAGCGGGTAACCGCTGAAGACAGGTAAAAAAGCAGGCGCCAAAAAATTGGCACCTATCTCAAGAAAAAACCGCTTCTTGAGTCAACGACTCATACCTTTATTAAAAGGAATACCGCTAAGTGTAATCCTTGTATTTTTCGAGGTAGCGAACCGGTTTAGACAATGCGTCCCGACGGAACGGGTCGCCGAGTTCCCGCGTACACATTATTTCAATCACACAGGTTTTTCCATCGTTCATCTGCATATCGGTGGCTTTTTTGAGTGCCGGCCCGACGTCTTCCAGTTTGTCCACGGTAATGCCTTCGGCACCCATCGACTCTGCAATGCCAGCAAAACTGGGGCTGTCGAGCTCGCCGGCGACAAAGCGTCGCCCGTAGAAATCAACCTGGTTTTTTTTCTCGGCACCCCACTGGCGATTAGAAAAAACCACCGCGGTAACCGGTATTTTATGTCGCACCGCCGTCATGATCTCGACCATACTCATGGCCCATGCCCCATCCCCGGCATAGGCCACTGCGGGCCGTTCCGGTGAGGCAGTTTTAGCGCCGATGATGGTGGGCAGTGAATAGCCACAGTTACCAAAGCTCATGGGCGCGAAGAAACTGCGTGGTCGTTCGAAGCGCAGATAGCTATGCGCTACCGAATTAATATTGCCGATGTCGGTCGACACCATCACGTCTGCCGGCATGGCTTTTTCCAATTCACGCAGTACCTGCCGCGGGTGCAACCAGTTGCCGTCCTCAGCCTCGGCTTGTTTAATCATGTCGAGGCTGTAGGGGTCTGTTTCGTGAGTCCACTCATCCAGCTCTTTTTCCCAGGCCGCTTTGTGTTCGGCAATTTCAACAGCGCGCTGCTGTTTGCTGGCATCACAGGCAAGCTGTTTGCCATCCAGCAGGCGGGTCAAAGCAATAGCGGCTGCTTTCGCGTCACCGCAGATTCCAACGGATATTTTTTTTACCAGGCCAAGCATTTTGTGATCGGCGTCGATCTGGATTATGTTGGCGTCTTGCGGCCAGTAGTCCATACCATGTTGGGGCAGGGTGCCGAACGGCCCCAGGCGCGATCCCAGTGCTACCACCACATCCGCTTTGGAAATCAGCTTCATGCCCGCCTTGGAGCCCTGATAGCCGAGCGGGCCGCACCAAAGCGGGTGACTGGCTGGAAAAGAGTCGTTGTGCTGGTAACTGTTCACCACCGGCGCTCCCAATCTCTCGGCCAGCGCCTTACACTGTTCAACACCGTCGGCCATGACCACGCCGCCGCCGGATACGATGACCGGAAACTCTGCCTGCATCAACATTTCAGCCGCCTGCTGCAGCGTCGACTCACCACCGGGGCCCCGGTCCAGGCGTTGTGGCACAGGAATCTCTACATCGATATCTCCGTAGAAAAAATCACGTGGGATGTTCAGTTGCGTGGGGCCGATTTCGGACAGTGCCCGGTCAAAGCAGCGGCCGGTGAATTCTGCCATGCGTGCCGGGTTATTGACGTGACCCTGGTATTTTACAAACTCCTGAAACATCGGCAGCTGATTGGCTTCCTGAAAGCCGCCCAAACCCTGGCCCATGGTGCCGGTTTCCGGGGTGATCATCACCACTGGGCTGTGAGCCCAGTAGGCCGCTGCGATGGCGGTTACACAATTACTGATGCCCGGGCCGTTCTGGCCGATCACTACGCCGTGGCGGCCGGAAGCGCGCGAATAGCCATCCGCCATGTGGCCGGCACCCTGCTCATGCACTACTGATATCAGGCGGATACCGGCTGGCGCAAAAATATCCATGGCGTCCATGAAAGCCGAACCCATGATTCCGAACACATCGCTAACGTCATTGGCGGCCATTGTTTCTACAAAAGCTTCGCTTGGGGTCATTCGCGGCATACTGGTTTCTCTCTAAATTCAGTTAAAATGATTCGAACAAATGCTTGTCCGGAAGGGAAGTTTAGAACATTATTGCGCTGCACTTGCATTAAACTAGGCCATTTTCAGCAGGCCGAAGAGTATCAATCCAAAGATTCGACATCAACCTATACATCAGCGATTCTGATCAGGGCCTGTTTGAGCCCTTGAATCGATGTGGCTCATCGCTTCATCAGTAAAGGTCAGTCACAATAAAGCAACGGTTTTACCCATGAGTACAGCGAACAAACGCATAAAGGCGATTGCGCCGATTATTTCGCCGGAGACACTGCTGGAAAGTTTCCCGTTAACGGAAAACGTGGATCAGCTGGTTAACAGTACGCGCCAGAAGGTCAGTGATATTCTGCATCACAAAGATGACCGTTTGCTGGTTGTAGTCGGGCCCTGCTCGATTCATGACCCCGACGCAGCGCTGGATTACGCAGGCCATCTGTTGCGTCTGCGCGAACAGCTCAGCGATCAGCTGGAAATTATTATGCGGGTATATTTTGAGAAGCCGCGTACCACGATCGGCTGGAAAGGCTTGATTAACGACCCCGATTTAAATGGCAGCTTCCATGTGAATAAGGGGCTGAGAAAAGCCAGGGGCCTGCTGCTGCAATTGAATGAAATGGGCTTGCCGGCCGGCTGTGAATTCCTCGATGCGGTGACAGGTCAATACTATGCCGATCTGGTCAGTTGGGGTGCAATCGGAGCACGAACCACTGAGAGCCAGATTCACCGTGAACTCGCATCGGGCCTGTCCTGCCCGGTCGGTTTTAAGAATGGTACTAATGGCAATATCGACATCGCTGCCGACGCGGTAATAGCGGCGCGCACCGAGCACGTTTTTCTAAGCCCCACAGACAAGGGGGCTACAGCCTTGTTTACTACCGCTGGTAATGATGATGCGCATGTAATCCTGCGTGGCGGGCGAACGCCGAATTATGACAAGCAAAGCGTTGGCGAGGCTGTCGCCGCACTGGAGAGTCGCAATATAGACACCGGGTTGATGATCGACATGAGCCATGCGAACAGCAATAAGCAGCACCAGCGGCAGATGCTGGTGGCTGAAGATGTTGCCACGCAGATCGAAGGCGGCTCAACCGATATAGTTGGCTGCATGATAGAAAGCCACCTGGTGGAGGGCAAGCAGGCAGTGGCGCCACCTGAGCAGCTGGTATACGGGCAGAGCATTACCGACGGTTGTATAAGTATTGAGCAGACCGAACAGGTCCTGCAGCGACTGAGTACAGCCGTGAGCGGGAGAAGGAAACAGCCGTGAGCGTTGGCAAGTAACAACTGCTATTCGAGGCTCAGGATGTGGTAACCCAGTTTGTCGGCAAACACCGGAAGAAACCGTTCCCAGGCATGAACAAGTGATTGATCGGAGTGATCGGAGACAATGCCTTCAGGCAGCTTGTAGAATTCGGATTTAAAATCTACCCGGCTGGCAAGTTCTTGCAGCAACTCGCCCCGCATCCAGAAGGAACTGCCGGGAAAATATACTAATGGACCGATCACCCTGTCCGCACTGAACTGGGCTGTGTGATCCCGATCCATCAGTTGCTTGGGTTGATTAAGGTTGCCAAACACGGTCCGTGCATACTCAAGGTCAACTTCCGGCCTTAATTGATTTATGTCTTTCGCTGCGGCCCAGCGCGCCCGCTCCAACACCGGCATATCACGCACTGCGGGAACGCGTTCACAATACTCGTCCCAGGAAGTTCTCAGCTTGACGCCATATTGGGCTGACAGAGCCATAAACGGACCAATGTTGAAATAGTCGAATGGGCGGACATAAACACCCACCATGCCAACGCCTTTGTTACCTTCGGCAACAGGTTCCATCATTTTCAAAATGATTTTGCCTACATTCATGCTCAGTGAAAGCAATACCTGTTTATACCATTCGTCGTTAGCGGAACCGTGCACATACAGAAGCGCACCGTAGGACCTGTCCT
>JAHHOC010000079.1 GCA_018677115.1 Arenicella sp.
GCCCAGAGCGGCCCCCCGGCACCACTAGCGGTTAAACCGCTACGGGTATCCGACCTGCCAGCTGAAATCATCCTGTCTGATGGCGACGGCATGATTCCACAGTTAAAACTTTCCGCTTTTAAAGACATTGTTGTCAGCGCCCGCATCGCCAAATCAGGCAATCCGGTTGCACAGGCGGGTGATATTCAATCGGCCCTGGTATCCACCACCAATGATCATGCAGGAATAATCGAGCTCACCATTTCTGAGATTGTGGAGTGAATACAAACTGTGGCTAGCATGACCCTGCAGCGAAGTCTACGACTGTGTTGTTTATAACCAGCGCCGGACCCGATCTGTGTAGCGCTGGTATTGTTCCCCGAACATTTCGCCCAGTACTCGTTCTTCGGGAGTGATTTGAAATCTCTGCAGATACCATGCAAAACCTGCCACCAGGCCAAGTGACAGCAAACTGCTCATATAGAGTGCAGCCGCCAGTGTAACCAGCACCAGCCCGAGGTACATGGGGTTTCGGGTGAAACCAAATACACCGCTGACGACCAGCTTGCTGGCCCGGCCCGGGTGCAGCGGGTCTATTGTTGTTTCAGCTTTCCTGAAGTGCAGCAGCGCCAATGTTGCCACCAGCAGCCCAAGGCTTAAAAACAGAATTCCCAAACCAGTCCTTGCAGAGTCAGGCAGATTCAGCAGATTGTCCACGCCAGCCAGATATTTTATCAGTATCAGGAAAACAAGCCCGACCAGCGGGGGTGGGACGCGATTTTCAAGTATTTTCATACACGCGATTCTACATCAACTGGTATGCCGTGCCACAACCATATGCGAGCGACCGGTATAGCTTCGAGCAACGGATCTGTTTGAATAGCGGCCTGACTTTGGTTATGTTTGCGGTTTGTCATCATTGATAAGGCTAACAGCATGAGCTACGACAGCGATAATATATTCGCAAAGATTCTCCGTGAGGAGATTCCTTGTATAAAGGTTTATGAAGACGACAGCACTCTGGCTTTTATGGATATCATGCCGCAGGCCAACGGCCATACTCTGGTGATACCAAAGGAACCAGCCGTCGATTTACTCGAATTAACCGATGCTGCGGCGGCAGATTTGATTTTAAAAGTGAAAAAGGTCGCGCGGGCTGTAAAACAGGGTCTGCAGGCGGAGGCCATTACTATATTCCAGCTAAATGGCGCTGCAGCCGGTCAAACCGTTCCGCATATTCACTTTCATGTTCTGCCCGGCTCAATTGTCGAAGCGAAACGCCATGCCAGCATCAGTGCCGATGCAGAAGTGTTGGCGAGCTATGCCGAAAAAATCAAGAGCGCGCTATAGGCGCCTGCGTACGGCAAAGAAGTCTTTTAACAGCCTGGCACTTTCTGCCTGCAGCAAACCGAACTCAACCTCACAACGATGATTGAGCCGTTCATTATTCAAGATATTAAGCACTGACCCGGCAGCACCGGCACGTGGTTCTACAGCAGCGATCACCACTCGTTGCACGCGCGCGTGTATTATCGCCCCCGCACACATCGGACACGGTTCAAGGGTCAGGTAAAAAGTGCTGTCAGGCAGCCGATAATTATCCACTTTGCTACAGGCTCGCCTGATCGCCTGAATTTCTGCGTGAGCTGTAGTGTCATGCTGGCTAATTGGCATATTGCTGCCCTCACCCAGCAGCTTGTCATCACGTATCAATACCGCACCCACTGGAACTTCGTTCTGTTTCCCGGCCACCCTGGCAAGTTCCAAAGCCCGTTGCATCCATCTCTCATCTGCAGCTGAAAAAGCGATCATAAACTGGCGACACGGCGCTCTATGCCGGCGCGTTGCAACATGCGCGCAGAGATTTCCTCAATGGATAATTGCGTTGTGTCGATATACGGAATGCGATACTGCCGGTAGAGCGTCTCCGCCTCTTTAATTTCGTCCACACAATTTCTTAAACTGGCATAGTTGCTATTTGGTTTGCGTTCATGCCGGATTTCGGCTAATCGTGCCGGCCGTATGGTCAGGCCAAATAGTTTGGACTGATGGTCGACCAATGCCTGAGGCAGTTTCCTGATTTCGAGATCATCGGGAATGAGGGGGTAATTGGCGGCCTTGATGCCAAATTGCATCCCCAGATAGACGCTGGATGGCGTTTTGCCGGTGCGCGACACACCTATCAGGATGATGTCGGCCTCATGATAACGGTGCAATTGCATGCCATCATCATTGGCCAGCGCAAAGTGCACTGCCTCAATTCTCGACATATAGGCTTCATCCACCGACTGGCTGTCTTCGGCAAAAATATAATGATGACCCACTGTGAGTGATGACTTTACACCCAGCTCAGTTTCCAATGGAGACAGAAATGTTGAAAAAACATCGATGTAGAAACTGTCAGTCTGCTGGATGATCTGGCTCGCTTCCTTGTTGATAATGGTGTCGACCACAATCGGTCGCCCATCGGAAGTATGTGCTTCCTGATTAATTTCAGCGGCTACTTTGCGGGCTTTCTCAAGGGTATCAACAAATGGCCTGGTGATACTCTCAAACTGAATTTGGGGGAATTGAGCCAATAAGCTTTTACCCAGGTTTTCAGCAGTCATACCGGTACTGTCTGAGAGGAAAAATACCTTGCGCTTCATGTTTGAGAAAGGTGTTCGTGTTATCATCCGCGCTCAGCCTTTTAGACCTTGAGCAGAGAGTTAAGAATCTTGAACGCTTATATATTGGAGTTCGATCAGCTTACCATAAATGACGTCGGAAAAGTCGGGGGCAAGAACGCGTCACTGGGTGAAATGATCGGTAATCTGAGCGGGCTTGGTGTGTCAGTACCCAATGGTTTTGCCACCACTGCACATGCATACCGTGAATTCCTGGCAACCGATGGACTGGACAGGAAAATCAACCAGCGGCTTAAAGCGCTGGACACTGAAAATATTGACGAGCTCACCTCGGCGGGTGCCGAAATCCGCGAATGGATCATCAATACGCCGTTCCAGCCAGATTTTGACGCTGCATTGGAACAGGCTTTTATCGCTATGCAAGATGGCAATGAAAAGCTAAAGGTTGCGGTGCGTTCGTCGGCGACTGCTGAAGACCTGCCTGACGCCTCATTTGCTGGGCAGCAGGAAACATTTCTCAATATTGAAGGCCTCGGCGCAGTCAAACGCGCGGTACATGAGGTGTTTGCCTCGTTATTTAATGACCGCGCTATCTCCTACCGTGTGCACCAGGGTTATGCCCATGAAGATGTTGCGCTGTCTGCAGGTATTCAGCGCATGGTGCGCAGTGAAACGGGAGCGGCCGGTGTGATGTTTACGCTTGATACGGAGTCCGGTTTCGATGACGTGGTATTTATTACGTCGTCATATGGCCTGGGGGAAACGATCGTCCAGGGATCAGTTAATCCGGATGAATTCTACGTGCACAAGCCTACCCTAAAGGCCGGGCATCCAGCCGTAGTGCGTCGTAATCTTGGTAGCAAGCTGATTAAAATGGTCTATTCGCACGACACCACCGCAGGCAATTCGGTCAATACAGTCGAAGTAGATTCTGCCGAACGCAATAGATTTTCTCTCAGTGACGATGACGTACTCGACCTGGCCCGGCAGGCAGTGGCCATCGAGACGCATTACGGCCGCCCAATGGACATCGAATGGGCCAAAGACGGCGATGACCAGAAACTCTATATTGTGCAGGCAAGGCCGGAAACCGTCGCCAGTCAATCGGATGCCAACGTCAAGGTGGCTTACCAGCTAAAAGAGCGCGGCAATATTCTGGTTGAGGGTCGCTCCATCGGTCAGAGAATTGCCAGCGGGGAAGTGCGCAATGTGTCAGGTGTTGAGCAGATGAATATTGTGCAGGACGGGGATATTCTGGTTACCGACATGACCGACCCTGACTGGGAGCCGGTAATGAAGCGTGCCTCGGCCATTGTCACCAACCGCGGCGGACGCACCTGCCATGCAGCAATAATCGCGCGTGAACTGGGTATTGCTGCGATAGTCGGCTGTGGTGATGCCACTGACAGATTGACAAACTCCCAATCCGTTACAATTTCCTGTGCTGAAGGTGATACAGGCTATGTTTACGCCGGCAGTCTGGATTTCGAAAGAACTGAGACCCGAATTGACCGGCTGCCGGACATTCCCTACAAAATTATGCAAAACGTCGGCAATCCGGATCGGGCATTCACCTTTGCCCAACTGCCGCATGAGGGAGTTGGCCTGGCCAGGCTGGAATTCATCATCAACCGCATGATAGGGGTTCACCCCAAAGCCCTGATTGAGTACGAAAAGCAATCTGCAGATGTTAAGGCGATCATCGATGAATATATGGCTGGCTATGAGTCACCAACTGATTTCTTTGTCAGTAAACTGGCAGAGGGAATTTCCACAATCGGCTGCGCCTTTCATCCCAAACCAGTCATCGTGCGACTGTCTGATTTCAAATCCAATGAATATGCGCATTTGGTGGGGGGGCACGACTATGAACCCCATGAGGAAAACCCCATGCTCGGCTTTCGCGGCGCGTCACGCTATATCAACCCCGGAATGCGCGACTGTTTTGAGCTCGAGTGCCGTGCATTAAAATATGTGCGCGATGAAATGGGGCTGACAAATGTGGAAATTATGATTCCCTTTGTACGTACCACTGATGAAGCAAGCCAGGTTATTGACCTTCTTGCTGAAAACGGCCTGCGCAGGGGTGACAATGGATTACGTGTGATCATGATGTGCGAACTGCCCGCCAATGCCCTGTTAGCCGATGAATTCCTTGAGTATTTTGACGGATTCTCCATCGGCTCAAATGACCTGACGCAACTTACCCTTGGCCTAGACCGTGATTCCGGTATCGTCTCGGAACTATTCGAGGAAAGAAACCCGGCAGTAAAAAAGATGCTGTCTATGTCGATAGAGGCGTGTAATCGAGCCGGTAAATACATTGGCATCTGCGGTCAGGGACCTTCGGACCATCCGGATCTTGCCGAGTGGTTATTTGCCCATGGAATTGACTC
>JAHHOC010000092.1 GCA_018677115.1 Arenicella sp.
TTGCATTACCTTACCGGCGTCTCGCAGTTGTTCGAGAATATTGAAGGTCTCCTGCCGGCCTTCTTTCCCGACGCGACCGAGTGTTTCAGCGATCGCTTTGGTATTAGCAGGCTCGCTGCGTTGCGACAGGTATTTTAAGACGATGTCGGTGCTTAAGCGCTTATGCTTGCGCTTGGCATTGTTACTGCTTGTGTTGTTTTTTGACACTCAATTTACGGGTGATAGTTGTATTTCAAGCGATTACGCGTAGGGATCCTTGATAACAATTGTTTCATTTCTGTCCGGTCCGGTGGAGATGATATCGATAGGCACCTCGACCAGTTCCTCGAGGCGAGCGATATAAGCCTGCGCGGCCTTGGGCAACTGGCTAACCTCTGTGGCCCCTTTAGTGCTGTCTGACCAACCCGGCATGCTTTCATAAATCGGCTCACACGCGGCCAGCGCGTCCGCCCCGACCGGGGCAACATCGAGTTGCTGGTTGCGAAAATGGTAGCCGACACAAATTTTTAATTGTTGCAGCCCATCCAGCACATCCAGCTTGGTAAGGCACAGCGAGTTCAAACCATTAACCTGGCGAGAGCGCCGCATTAACGCTGCATCAAACCAGCCACAGCGTCTTTCCCGCCCGGTAGTTGCACCGAACTCATGGCCGACTGAGCCGAGATGTTCGCCAACTTCGCAGGTCAGTTCAGTGGGGAACGGTCCGGCCCCGACACGGGTGGTATAAGCCTTTGTGATCCCCAATATTGTGTCAAACACATTGGGCCCTACACCGCTGCCTGAAGAAGCCGAGCCTGCAGATGTTGTCGATGAGGTCACGAACGGGTAGGTACCATGGTCAATATCCAGCATCATGCCTTGCGCACCCTCAAACATCATCGGTCGCCCCGCACGGCTGTAATCGTCTAATAGTCTGGTAACGTCAGCGGTCAGCGGGGTCAGGCGCGCGCGGTACGACAGGCATTGGTCCAGCACCTGCTGGTAATCCAGTTGCTCGGCATGATAATAATTGCCAAGCATGAAATTGTGATATTCCATCACGTTGTGCAGCTTTTCCGCAAACTGAAAATCATAGACCAGGTCGCCAAGACGCAATCCTCTTCTGGCCACTTTGTCTTCGTAGGCCGGGCCTATGCCCCGCCCCGTGGTGCCAATCGCCAGTTTGCCTCGCTTTTGCTCGCGGGCCAGATCCAACGCCACATGGTAAGGCATGATCAACGGGCAGGCCTCACTCACTCCGAGTCGATCCGAGACCGGAATGCCGCCAGCTTCAAGTTTGTCAACTTCAGTAAACAGGGCATCCGGTGCTACCACCACGCCATTACCGATCAAACAGTGAACTCCGTCACGCAATACTCCCGATGGCACCAGGTGCAATACCGTTTTTTTGCCATCAATAACCAGGGTATGCCCCGCATTGTGTCCGCCCTGAAAGCGCACCACAATCTCTGCGGATTCGGTCAGCAGGTCAACAATCTTGCCTTTGCCTTCATCGCCCCATTGGGTACCGACAACAATTACTTTTTTACTCATGTACCCTATTCTATTTTCGTCTATGCCAGTTTAACCAGCGATTTTAAATCGGCACTGAATCCGGTGGCTGGTCTGGCACGGCCAAACTGTTCACCGATACGATCGTAACGTCCACCCTTCGCCACCGTGCGCCCCCGACCGGCAACATAAGCAGAAAATTTCAATCCAGTATGGTAGCGGTAGCCAAACACGTCAGCAAAATCAAGGTGCAGGTTCAAGTCACCTTGAGCCTTCGCCAGGTGACTTACAACGTTTTGAATTTGCTGCAGGGCGGTGTTGATTGCATCATTACCCGGCAACACCCGCCTGGCTTCTTCGATAACTGAAGCGTCTCCCTGCAATGCCAACAACTGCTTGAAAGCAGCAATATCAATTTCGGGTACAAGCGCGTCCAGGTCTGGAGTTGATTTCCGCAACAGGATATCAAATAGCCGGGCCTCCATCTGTTGATCAACCTGATGAATTTGTAACAACGTGCGGTAGATCCCGACATGACCCAAACTAAGCGTAACTTCGCTAGCGTTACTGAGCGCCAGCGCCTGCAGCATCGCTTCAATAACTTCGATATCAGCACTCTCATCATCGACACCGAACAACTCTGCACCGATTTGCAGCAATTCACGCTGACCACCCACCTGATCAGGCTGTGTCCGCAGCACCGTGCCGGCATAACACAGCCGGTTAATCTCGTTGTCAGCCAGGTAGTGTGCGTCAATGCGGGCGATTTGAGGGGTCATATCGGCACGGATTCCCAACATACGGTGAGTGTGCTGATCCATAAACTTGTAGGTCTGGGTGTCAAGCTCTTCGCCAGTTCCGGTTAGCAGTGAATCGACAAACTCCATAACCGGCGGCGTCACTAATTGGAACTTTCGGGATTGCAGATCATCCAAAATGCTACGGCGCAACATTTCCAGCTTTAGTGCCTCATCGGGAAGAATCTCTTCAACACCCTCTGGCAATAGCCAGTTCGCGTCGCTCACCATCACGGGTTCCTGTAAGCCTCGTTGATTACCAGCGGATTATACGTGGATCACTTCACAGAAAACAGGAGAATGACGCCAGCAATAAGCATTACTGCGCCCATTTTGCGCAAGCCGCTCTCACTCATCTGTTCTGCCATGGCGAGCATCCGCTTGAAGCCCGAGGGATTGAAAAATGGCATAAATCCCTCGAGTATCAGATAAAAAGCGAATCCGGCCGCCAGCGCCTGCCATTCAGACATATAAATACCCAACCCGAGGAATCAATGACAAGCTATTGATTCTGCTTAAAGTACTTAAAGAACTCCGAATCCGGTTCAATTACCATTACATCACCGGCATTGTTAAAGGTGTTTTTATACGCTTCGAGGCTTCTATAAAGTTCATAAAATTCTATGTCTTCGCCGAACGCTTCAGCATATATCCTGGTTGCTTGTGCATCCCCCTCACCACGTAGAATATTTGCTCGTTTCTCTGCCTCGGCGACAGTCACTAATCCGGTCGCATCAGCTTTTGCACGTATTTCTTCGGCAATCTTTTTACCGGTAGATTCTTTTTGCTGAACCAAAACGTTACGTTCTGACTCCATATCGCGGAATACAGAGGCCCTGATTTCGTCGGCATAATCGACTCGTTTCATCCTGACATCAATTACCTCGACGCCAAACTTTTTCGACTCTTCGTCGATTGCCTTCTGCACCACATCCATAATCACTGCCCGGTCTCCGGCAACCACTTCACCAATACTTCGCTTACCTACCTCACTACGCAGACTACTGTTAACCTGTTGTGCCAGACGGGTTTCAGCGATATCAGTGCGACCACTGACAGATACAACATATTGCTTGATATCGCGGATACGCCATTTGACGAAACTGTCAATTACCAGTTCCTGGTTGTTCTTGGTGAGAAAACCCTCCGGGTCCGAATCCATGGTCTGAATCCGAACATCAAATTTGCGGATTGTATTGACGAAAGGTATCTTCCATCTTAAGCCGGGCTCAATTTCTTCGCCGACAAATTCACCGAACTTGAACTTTATGGCTCGCTCATATTCCTTCACAGTAAATAGGGTGCTTTGCATAGCGAAGCCGATAAGCGCAATAATTGCCGCAATAGTAATTATCCTGTTTTCCATTATCGGCCTCCGCGTGCATTACCGAGCCGCTGCTGTGCCGACTCGATTATTTTTGATGCTGAACTGGATTCAGT
>JAHHOC010000096.1 GCA_018677115.1 Arenicella sp.
GACCGCATCAGGCGAACAATATGCTCAGTTAATACAGTTTCATAGTCGGCCATTCCGTTGCAATAATTATTTTCACCAGCAAAGCGACGCAGCAAATAGTTGCTTTCCAAAGATGCCCGCGGGGACCCGACGGCGGCTACGCGCATGTCCGGTCCACACCACTGAATGAGAAGCTCTATAGCTTCGTTGCTCTCAATCGCGTTATAGCTTCCATCTGCGTCGCGTAATCCGGGAAACAGGGCGCGCTTTTCATCGTTCACGAAATCGCCCCCGTAACGTCCCCGGTCGCATAGAAAATAGCCGTTCACCTGGCTGTTAAAACGGTTGTGAGTGCGTTTCAATTTGCCGTAACGCTCCCCCGGCATAGTATTGCAACCCAGCGCACAACCGGTGCAGAGCGAGGGAGCAGACTGCAGGTCCCACTTGCGCGTATATTCATTTACCAGGGGTTTATCAGTGAATACTCCTGTTGGACATACTTCCACCAGATTGCCGGCAAACTCGCTCTCCAGCACCCCATCCTGCTGGCGGCCGAAATAAACATGATCATGTGCACCCTGTGCGGAGAGGTCAGTGCCGCCCGCATAGTCATTGTAGAACCGTGTGCAACGGTAACAGCTAATACAGCGGTTCATCTCGTGATGCACCAGCGGCCCCAGATACTGGTTTCGGTGGGTGTTTTTTCGCCCCCGGTAACGACGGTTGCGGTGACCGACCATGACGGTCATGTCCTGCAAATGACATTCGCCTCCCTCTGCGCACACTGGACAATCATGCGGGTGATTGAGCATCAGCGACTCTATGATGCGCTGACGGAACTCGCCGGCAGCACCTCCCTGCATGGAAAAGCGGGCGCCCTCGGTAACCGGTGTCATACAACCCATGACAATTCGGCCCTGGGTATCGTCAGCATCGCGGTATTGAACGAGGGCACACTGGCGGCAGGCGCCCACCGAACCCATTGCCGGATGCCAGCAAAAATACGGCAGGTCGAGACCGGCACTGAGGCAGGCTTGCAGAACATTTTCACCTTCGGGCACTTCGTAAGCCGCGTCATCTATATAAATAGTTGGCATCGTCTAATTCCCTCCGGTTGCTGTGTCGGCATCACAATAGGGGCAAGCCTTGGCGTCGATGTGCCGCTGGAAATCATCAGCAAAATATTTCATCGCACTGCTTAAGGGCTCCATCGCGCCGGGTGCCAATGCGCAATGAGTATTGCCGATCGCGCCGATAAACTTCACCTGCTGCTCAAGGGTCGCCAGGTCGGCATTCATTCCGTTACCGGACTCAAGGTCATCCAGCACCTGCCCGGACCACGGCAAGCCGTCGCGGCAGGGTGTGCAAAAACCGCAGGATTCCTGTGCGAAAAAATCAATCAGGTTCTTGACCATACCAACCGGGCAGGTTTTGTCATCCAGAATAATCATCGTGCCGGTGCCGAGGCGGCTGCCGGCCTTGCCGATCACGTCATAGTCCATGGGCAGATCGAGATGTTCTTCAACCAGAAAATCTGTTGACGCACCGCCGGGCAAAAAGCCACGCAATTGATAGCCATCTTCCATGCCGCCTGCGTGCTCCTCGAGCAGTTCCCGTATCGGCGTACCCATCGGTAATTCCCAGCAGCCGGGGTTTTTTACCCGTCCGCTGACTCCGAACAGTTTGGTGCCGCTGTCCGCCCCGAGCCCCAGCGAATTAAACCAGTCAGCACCGTGACGTAGAATATGTGGAATATTGCACAGCGTCTCGACGTTATTGACTATTGTCGGCCGGCCCCAGAGGCCACTGATCTGCGGAAATGGCGGCTTGGCGCGCGGATTGGCTCTTTTGCCTTCAAGCGAAGTAATTAATGCGGTTTCTTCGCCGCATATATAGCGCCCGGCGCTACTGTGCACATACATCTGCAGATTAAATCCGCTACCCAGAATATCCTCGCCAAGGTAGCCCTTTGCATAGCAATCATCGATTGCCTGCTGCAGCAATCTTATTGCCAGATGATATTCATGGCGGATAAAGATGTAGGCAACATCAGCTTGAATTGTCCATGCTGAGAGAATCATGCCTTCAATCAGCTGATGCGGGTCACACTCCATTAACAGCCGGTCTTTAAAGGTGCCGGGCTCCATCTCGTCTGCATTACAGATCAGGTATTTATGCCCCGGGGAAGCGTTCTCCATGGGCACAAAGCTCCACTTCATTCCGGTAGGAAAGCCGGCACCGCCGCGGCCACGCAGCCCAGAGTCCTTGACTGTCTGCAGGCAGTCGGCAGGCGACATCTCCTGCAGGACTTTGTGCATTGCCTGGTAACCTTGATTGCCTTCATAAGCCGCGAGATCTACCGGATCCCGTGCAGCATTAATATTGGCGGTCAATGGCAACGAAGTCATGCCTGTCCCCCATCCGAATTGTCGCTATCGGCGCCGAGGATACGGTCGATTTTGTCTTCCGTTAAATCTACATGGGTTTCGTCGCCCACCATCATTACCGGTGCGCGATCACAGGCACCAAGACAAGGAGCGGGTAGAAAGGTAAATTGATTGTCCCCGGTAGTTTCACCAAGGCCAACACCCAGGCGGCCGCTGATATGCTGTTGCAATTGTTTATAACCCTTGATCCAGCAGGTCACGCTGTCACACAGTGAGATGACCTTCTCACCTACCGGATGCCGATAAATCAGGCTGTAAAAAGTTGCTATCCCGTCAAGCTCTGCCGCCGACATGTCGAGATAATCGGCCAGTGCCTGCAGGCTTTTATCAGACACCCAGCCATGATATTTCTGCACTATTTTCAAGGCGTCAATTGCCACTGCCGATCGATAAGGGGCATGTGAGATTTCCTTATCGATCTCCATGACTTCCAATGCTGTCAATACCGCACCAGGTTGTTTGTTATTGTGTGTATCTGCGCTCATGCTAGCGGTCCACATCAGCCATGACAAAATCAATGCTGGCTATAATTGCAATCAGGTCCGGAATCAGCAGGCCACGACTGATAAGTGGAATCTGCTGCAGATGGGGAAATGATGGCGTGCGGATACGTGTGCGGTAAGAAGTTGTGCCACCATCGCT
>JAHHOC010000107.1 GCA_018677115.1 Arenicella sp.
CAGTCGTACCTGCACCTAGACCGGCCGTGGCATTGGGTGAAGTACACTCACTCGAATTATCAGGTGAAACCGAAACCAGTGAAATATTGCAACATTCCTTAGGGATTGCGATCTCATACACCTGGCACCCGCTTGACACATTCACCTTGTATGCGGCGAAGGATTTTGACCCTGCCCACTGGCGATATGGCTTGGCCATATACTGCCCTTTAACATTGGCACCCATCCATGCCATTTTGGTGCCGACAGGATATGAGCCTTCCATTACATTACCTGCAGCGACCGCAGCAAACAACGCATCTGCACTTCCAGCCCATTGCGAGTCGCTCAGAATCGACCTGACAGCCGCAGAATTGTCGTTGAAAAATTGCTGTAATTGCTGAAGATTTTGCACGCCGGCAGAACAAACTGCCTCGGAAGTGCCCATCCGCGAAAGTTGTTTATATTGCTGCGCAGTCACCGTTGGACTCAGCAAGATTAAGCCGAGCGACAAAACAGCGCCCAGAAGTGTATTACGTGTCTGTTTGATCATTTTCATGGGATGAAGTTCTTCTTGATGTCGATGTTCTGGGTTAATAATTAAAGGTCCACAATACAGCCTGATGCGGTCTGCAAGATAACCATGTCACCGAAAGCCATAATCGATCTGTTCGGGCAACGCTATTTTAGTTTCTTTCGCTGGGAAATCCAGATGTTTATCTGCAAATTTGCCAATAAGCCAATAACAGGCCAGCTACGCCTGCATTCCAGAAGTCCGGTCTGATTAGCGCATGGCGAAACTTTCACCACAACCACACTCGTCGGTGGCTTTAGGGTTAGAAAACTTAAATGTCTGATTGAGACCCTCGGCCACATAGTCAATTTGTGTGCCGTCAAGGATGGCCAGGCTTTTTGAGTCCACCACAACTTTCACCCCATCATGTTCATAAACATTATCGTCGTCGTCGATTTTGTCGGTCAGGTCCATGACATAGGAATAGCCTGAACAGCCGGATTCCACAACTGCGAAACGCAGGGCCATTGCCTGATTCTTGTCGATTTGCTGCGCGATGCGCTCAGCAGCGGATTGTGTAAGGGTTATGGCCATAGTTCAGATCAGATGTTGCAATGCAGTTTAAATATGCGTTTATCGGTACGGATTTCAAGTTATTTAGGTGTTTTATTGCTGTTTGATTGATTATCTTCAGTATTTACCAAAGGATCAGCGGGAGCTGCGGTAACTTCGTTGGCAAAGGCTGACGGTTCCAGTTCAATGCACTCGGTATTAACCTCAGGGAGTTTTAAGTCAGCAACCGCAACTCCGGCGTTTTCGAGTCGCAATAGTAATTCGCGATTGTGTTTATCCATTATCTGGATCTGCTGGCACAGGCCGTGAATGGCCACAGCCACGGGATCGTCAGCCGAAGCCCGGTGACCATAAGCCTCAAATTTGCCATAGGCACGATTATACTCCACGGAACCCACTTCGTGAGCGGGTATCCCGACCACAGTCGCACCGTTTGTCACGTCTTTAACAACTACCGAGTTTGACCCTATTCTAGCCCCGCTACCAACCACAATCGGACCGAGCACCTTGGCACCGGCACCAATCACCACATCGTCTTCCAATGTCGGATGCCGTTTACCCTTATCCCAGCTGGTGCCGCCCAATGTGACCCCATGATAAAGCGTGCAGTCATTGCCGATTTTTGCCGTTTCACCGATCACCACTCCCATACCGTGATCGATGAACAGCCGGCGACCTAATTCGGCACCCGGATGAATCTCTATTCCAGTCAACCACCGCGCCAGATGAGAAATAAAGCGCGCCAGCCATTTTAATCCAATATGCCAGCATCGATGCGACAGACGATGAAACAATACTGCGTGCACGCCCGGGTATGCAGTAAGAATCTCAAACGCATTACGGGCAGCGGGATCGCGTTCAAAAACCACACTGATATCTTCTTTGATTCGTGCAAACATATGCTTGTTTAAACCGGGTTAATTGCCTGTGCCAGTCTATGACCGAGTTTCCCGATCCTGGATTGCAGTTAAAATGCCACGCAGAATCTGAACTTCTTCAACTGTGAGCTGGGCTTTATTATACAGCCTGGTTAGTTTGCGCATCAGCATAGTCGGAGGCTTGGACTTGATAAAATCCAACGACTCCAAAGTTTGCTGCAGATGTTGCAGATGCCCTTCCAACTGCTGCTTTGTAGCTGCTGCGCGCCTTAGCTCAGCGGTGCTCAAGGATCTTTTTTGCCCATCCGCCTGCTCCGACTCAGCGTGTGCCGCCATGCGCAGCTCATAACAGACGATCTGCACGGCGGCTGCCAGATTCAATGAACTGTACTGCGGATTTGCGGGTATAGATATCTGTTGTTGACATAGCGCAAGCTCTCCATTGGTCAACCCGCTGCTCTCCCGCCCAAACAAAATCGCAACCTGGTGAACCGTATTCTGCCTGAGGTGTCCCATCACATCGGCTGCCGCCTGATTTGGTGTCAATGTTGGCCAACTCACTTCGCGATCTCGCACTGAAGTGCCCAATACCAGAGTGCAATCGGCAATCGCTGATTGGATGTCATCAGTTAGCACAGCCGTTTGCAGCACACTTTCCGCCCCTGCTGCTCGTTTACTTGCCTCGTAATGCGGAAACTTTTTGGGATTTACCAGCACCAGGCGCTGCAACCCCATAGTCTTAACTGCCCGTGCAACCGCACCGATATTGCCCGGATGGGTTGGCTCGACTAGCACAATTCGAATTTTATTGAGTGGCAACAATTTCTCGGTTTTCGCTGAATTCTGTCAACGGCGCTTATTCTAGCGCAAGTGGCCTACAATAAGTGGCCTGCAATTAGACCTTAAGCGGTAAACCAATCCGCTTATCCTTTCAATATACCGGTACCGAAGTTACAATTCGCGCCTGCCCTTTTAAAATCAATTTGCGGGATTTCCACATGGATTCCAAACAAACCACAGGTGCACTGAACGTGGCCCAGTCTGCCGTGTTGGAAGCAGGCAAAATAGTCACGCAAAGTATTGACCAGCTGGATCGTATCAAGGTCACTCAAAAGAACCGTCATGAGCTGGTTACAGAAATTGATTTGCTGGCGGAACAGGCAATTATCGAAATATTGGAAGCCAGCTATCCGGACTTCAATGTACTGGGGGAAGAAACCGGCGATAAAGGCCGCGAAAGTGACTTTTGCTGGGTCATTGATCCATTGGACGGCACTCACAATTTTCTGCATGGTCATCCACATTGCTGTGTGGCCGTCGCGCTTCGTCATCATGCCGCAAGTGGCCCTGAAATAATTCTTGCTGCAGTTTACGACGCACTGCGGAACGAATTATTTACTGCTCGTAAAGGCGGTGGCGCACAGCTGGATGGTCGCCGCATCCGTGTCTCTGATACCAGCAAGCTTACCGACAGTTTGTTATGTACCGGCTTCCCCTATCGCGACCCGGTAGACAGCAAACCGTGGTTAAAGAGTTTCGCCACAGTGTTGCCGAGGGTCCAGAGTGTGCATCGAACCGGGTCATCGATACTTGACCTGGCTTATGTCGCCTGCGGCCGGTATGACGGATTCTGGGAGTTTGGTATGCGCGAATGGGACATAGCGGCGGGTTCCATTTTAGTCAGCGAAGCTGGTGGCCTGGTCACTGATATCAGTGGCGATACAGACCTTTTTAAGTCGGGCAACCTGATCGCCGGCACGCCAAGAATATATGAAAAATTGAGCCACCTGATACACGGCAGTATCGGCTAAGGCTGAGGTAATTCAACGACCGTGAGTAAGGCGTCAAATCCTGGCCACACTCCCATGATGCAGCAGTATCTGCGCATCAAATCCGAGTATCCCGATATACTGGTTTTTTACCGTATGGGGGATTTTTATGAATTATTTTATGCCGATGCGGAACTTGCTGCGGGACTGCTCGATATCACCCTGACCAAGCGGGGTAAATCCAATGGCGAACCTATCCCGATGGCCGGAGTGCCTTTTCACGCAGTTGATCAGTATCTGGCCAAATTAGTGCGGCTTGGTCGCTCGGTGGCAATTGCCGAACAGATTGGTGACCCTGCCAGCAGCAAAGGGCCTGTGGAGCGCAAGGTGGTCCGAGTTATCACGCCGGGCACATTAGTCGAAGATGCCCTTTTAGACGAACGCAGGGAGAATATTTTAGCGTCGCTGCATCACAGCGATGAAGGTTACGCTATTGCCACGCTGGAATTGTCGCTGGGTCAGTTCCAGGCCCAGCAATTAGACAGCCGCGAACAGGTTGAAGCCGAGCTGCAACGACTGCAACCTTCCGAATTGCTGGTTACTGAAAGTAGCGAGCGGTTGGCGACAGCAGTCACAACAGTTGGTCCACGTACTGTGCCCGATTGGTATTTTGATTTCGAAGTGGCAAACAATTTACTGTGCCGGCAATTTAACACTGCCGATCTGGGCGCTTATGGATGTAGCGATTTTCCACTTGCGGTCAGTGCCGCGGGGGCACTGTTACAATACACCAAAGATATGCAATACGAGGCGATGCCGCATATCAATGACTTGTCTATTTCTCAACAGAGCGATTTCCTGATAATCGATGCCGCCAGCCGGCAAAATCTTGAAATTGAGACAAATCTGTCCGGTGGGTCAAAATTTACCCTGGTTTCGCTGATGGACCGGTGCGCCAACCCAATGGGGGGCCGTTTGTTGCGACGCTGGCTGCACGGTCCGATTACTGATCGTAAAGTGATCGCCCAGCGGCAATTGGCTGTTGGCGAGTTTGTCGATACCCTCGATCAGCGCGGCCTGTACAAACTTCTCAGGCAGTGTGGCGATATTGAGCGCATCCTGACACGAATAGCATTAGACAGTGCTCGCCCACGGGATCTTGTGCGCCTGCGCCAAACGCTACAATTGTTGCCGGCGTTGAAACAGATTCTGCTGAGTGCGAACTCGGCGCTACTGGTCACTCTAAATCAAGAACTTGGCCCGTTTACCACCGCACAATCATTGCTGGAAGCGGCGATTCTTGAAGAACCCGCGGCGGTGATCCGTGAAGGCGGCGTAATTAGCCCGGGATTCGATGCTGAATTTGATGAATTGCAAACTCTCAGCAAGAATTCAGGGGATTTCCTGGTTCAGCTTGAGCAACGCGAGCGGCAATCGACTTCCATCAGCACTTTAAAGGTTAAATATAACCGCGTGCATGGCTTTTATATCGAGGTTAGCAAGGCGCAGAGTCACGCAGTACCGCAACACTATATTCGTCGCCAAACACTGAAAAATGCCGAACGCTACATCACCGAGGAGCTTAAGGAATACGAAGACAAAGTTCTCAGTGCCCGGGAAAAAGCCCTCGCGCGGGAAAAATTTCTTTATCAGGATGTGCTAAACAAACTGCAACCCGAAATCGAGTCCATGCGTGACATGGCCCAGGCATTGGCGCAACTGGACGTTTTGAGCAATTTTGCCGAGCGCGCCCATGCGCTGGGTTTCTGTCGGCCGCAGCTCAGCGCGGAGGCAGGCCTTGAAATCATTGAGGGGCGCCACCCGGTAGTCGAGGCTACTCAGTCCCGACCGTTTATTGCCAACGACCTGGTGCTTGATGAACACTCAAAAATGCGGGTCATTACCGGGCCAAACATGGGCGGCAAAAGTACCTATATGAGGCAAAATGCATTGATAGCTTTGCTCGCTTATACCGGCAGCTATGTGCCGGCAAGCAAGGCAACGATCGGACCGATCGACCGCATATTCACACGTATCGGCGCCGCCGACGACCTGGCAGGGGGCCGTTCCACATTTATGGTGGAAATGACCGAAATGGCAAATATTTTGCGTAATGCGACCTCGGACAGCCTGGTTCTGGTGGACGAAATCGGGCGAGGTACCAGCACTTATGATGGCCTGTCGCTGGCCTGGGCATGCGCGGTCGATCTAGCGGTAAGACTCCGGGCATATAGTCTTTTTGCCACCCACTATTTTGAAATTACTGAGTTAGCCGAGCAGCTCGACAATGTTAGCAATGTGCATTTGGATGCAGTAGAACATGGTCAGGACATTGTGTTCATGTACCATCTCAAAGGCGGGCCTGCTAATCAGAGTTATGGGATTCAAGTAGCTCGATTAGCTGGACTACCAGACCCCGTTATCAGTGCAGCCAAACAGAAGCTGAGCATGCTTGAAGCCCAGTTACTGGCTCATGAGCAAAACAGTATTCCCGAGGGAGGCCAAACCAGCCTCGTTCTCAATCCGGTTGAAACCCAATCTATTGATCCGCTGCGGCAAATATTAGCTGATATCGCGATTGATGAGATCAGCCCACGACAGGCATTAGACCTCTTGTACCAGCTAAAATCTAAGCTTTGAATTGCGCTCGAAACTGGATTGATTTACGCCCCTGCTGCACATAGAATACGCGCTTTGTTGGAGCTGAGCGAGACACGCGGGGAACCTCATGACATACGTGGTAAAAGAAGAATGCATAAAGTGTAAATACACCGACTGCGTCGAAGTATGTCCGGTCGATTGCTTTCACGAAGGACCCAATTATCTGGTAATCGACCCAGAGGAATGTATCGATTGCAGTCTTTGCGAACCCGAATGTCCGGTCAATGCCATTGTCGCCGACGATGATCTTGAACCGGATGAGGAACACTATCTGGAGCTAAACGAGGAATTGTCGGCGATTTGGCCGGTAATTACAGAAAAAAAACCAGCCCCGGATGATGCCGATGACTGGGTCGACAAAGAAAATAAATTAGAACTTCTGGAGCGCTAACTACCCCCCGACGCTCACCGAGCCAATTGCCGGGGAATTAGTCGCTTCATATTTATTATGCAGACGTCCTGCCTGTTCTAGTCACTGGCTGCTTTTGTTAACCATCCAGGCCCAGGCGCGTTATTAACGTCGCCGAGGGTACGTAGCCAGGGGTAATTGTTCCGTCATCAAATATAATAGTGGGTGTTCCGGTTACGCCAATTTGCTGGCCGAGCTTGTAGGTTTCAGCTATCGGATTCTGGCAACTTTGTTTTTTTGGAATTCCCCCCGCCTTGGCCGAGGTCAGCGCCGCCTGTTGATCGTCACTGCACCACACGGAGACGTATTTAGTGTAGCTCTCCCTGCCGATTCCGGATCGCGGAAAAGCCAGGTAACGCACCTGAATTCCGGCCTCGGTCAAATCCGGCACTTCATTGTGTAATTTTCGGCAATAGCCACAATCAATATCGGTAAATACGGTGATGTAACGCTTGGGGTTTTCCGGCCCGAAGACGATCATTTTGCTCACTGGCACTTCCGAAATCACCTTCGCCATACGTTCGCCGCGAGCCTGCTGACCAAGGTTTACCTGTCGGGCAGTATCATAAAGATCACCAAACAGCACGTAGTCACCATCTACATACGCGTAGGCAAAGCTGCCATTGAGATCAATTCGATAAACGCCTTTTGCGGGCGCTGCAACAATCTCCGCGGAACCTGCCGCAGGGATCATTTTCTGTAATTCGGCCCTGACCGCCTTAATATCCGCATCATTGTCCGCCTGACTGGTGCCGCTAAGTAACAACAATCCGCAGGCGGCCAAGATCACCGTTGAAAAGAGAATAGTTTTGCGCATGTTTTAGTCCTTAAATTGGAAAGTGTTGATAATCGCGTTCTCAGTCGCGGAAATTATTAAATTGTAACGGCACTCCAGCATCGGAATCGCGTAGAAATGCTATTACTGATTGCAAGTCATCGCGCTTCTTGCCGGTAACTCGTAGCTGTTCACCCTGTATGGCAGTCTGTACTTTCAGTTTTTGATCTTTGATCTGTTTTACCAGCTTGCGGCCCAGCTCGGCGCTAATACCTTCCTGCAAATCAATAACCTGCCGGGCTTTACCACCACCGATCTCCTCGATCTCACGATACTTGAAGCAGCCTAAATCAACGCCTCGTTTTGCCACCTTGGTGCACAATACTTCAACTGCCTGTTTTAGCTGAAATTCGTTGTCAGCGAACACCGTTAAGATTTTGTCAGCTTGCTCTACACGAGCGTCACTGCCTTTAAAATCAAAGCGTGTACCCAGCTCTCTGTTGGCCTGATGCACGGCATTACCAAGTTCCGGTTTATCTATCTCGGATACAATATCGAATGATGGCATAATAACGGTTATTCAATAGCTTAGCGTTACATTTAAGTTACCATATTAGCATATTAAGACCTTCATTAAGACCGTGAAAACATCGCTATTATTACCGGCCAATCCACTGCATAAGGCTTTTATTGCCGCGCTACTAGGCATTGCAAGTCTGGGTTTAACCCCGCTGTCGGTAAATCCCGCGCTAGCAAGAGTCTATGTCTATGAGCTGCCCGATGGCAGCAAGCTGATCACCGATATTAAGTATCGAAAAAAGGGCTATCGATTAAAAACCAGTTATGACACCAAACCCTATCGGTCGGGGAAGACGGCTAGCGCACCCTATTACGCCAACCCGATCAAATCTCAATATGATGCGCTAATCGTCAACCTGGCACTCAAATATGATCTCGAGCCTTCATTCATAAAAGCGATGATTCATGTCGAGTCGGCTTTTGATCGATACGCCATCTCGCGTGCAGGTGCCATGGGTTTAATGCAATTAATGCCGGCGACTGCAGCTAATTATCAGTTGAACCAGGATCAGTTCAATCCTTACAGAAATGTCGAGGCCGGCATTCAGCACGTGAAGGATTTAATGAACCGCTATGGCAGTGACAAAGAACTTTCGCTCGCCGCCTACAATGCCGGTGAAGGCGCGGTGAGCAAATATCGGGGAGTACCACCATATGATGAAACTGAGGACTATATTAAAAAGGTTTTAAGGCTCTACGCGATGTACAAGAAGGAGCTCTAAACCCGGGTGCGGGTGACATTCACTGCTCGACGGCTAGCCGGGCATCAATCATTTTTTGTTTCATATAAAAAACGGCCTCGTGGAAGCCGCTAATACAGGCGCGGGCAACAATCGAGTGACCGATATTGAGGCAGGCAATTTCCGGTATTGCCGCCACCGCGTCCACGTTTCGATAATGCAGACCATGACCAGCGTTTACCTGCAGACCCAGCGCACGTGCCTGAGTCGCCGCATCTTGTAGCCGCTGTAGCTGAGGGATACGCTGTGCTTCCTCGCAATCCGCGTAGACACCGGTATGCAGTTCAACGATATCGGCACCCGCTGCCTTACTGGCCTCAATTTGCTCCGCATCCGGATCAATAAACAGCGACACCAGAATTTTCGCCTGCTGCAATTCCCCAATATACTCCGGCAATGTAGTTAACTGCCCGGCAATGTCTAATCCACCCTCGGTGGTCAGCTCTTCGCGCTTTTCCGGCACCAGGCAACATTCGTGAGGTTTCACCATCCTTGCAATCTCCAGCATTTCCGCTGTGGCGGCCATCTCCAGATTCATTGGCAAATCAACCTCGGCTCTGATGCGGTGTACATCGTGATCCTGAATATGGCGTCGATCCTCTCTAAGGTGTACGGTAATGCCATCAGCACCTGCCTTGCGCGCTACATCGGCGGCGAGGGTGGGAT
>JAHHOC010000109.1 GCA_018677115.1 Arenicella sp.
GCTGAAGTTCAGGGGCTTGAACAAACTATCCGGCATGAAGTCGTTAGTGAAACTCATTGCTGAAAGTCGGACAGCAATGCATAAACACCTGGAATCGTTGGAGCAGTCACTGGCAGAAAGCCAAGGCCCATGGATTGTCGGGGAACAGTTCACGCTGGCCGATGTGGGCATGATGGTTATCTTCGAACGTTTAAAGGAAGTAGATTGGCTAGATGTGTTACTGATTGCCGAACGGCCATTAATTCAAGCCTATTGGGCCAGGCTTCAACAGCGGCCAAGCTACTCGGCCGGCATTGGCAGTTTCATTGATCCAACAATTGCTGAGGGGCGAAAAGAGATTGTCGAGCTGAAACAATCTGATGCGTCGTTCCGGCAAGCGTTGACCGGGGCTGTGTCTTAAGTTTTATTTTATGCGAGGTTTCTTGAACCAGAGATCGACTCTAACATCTACTAGTAACGCTCAATAGATTTCCAATCCATACCCAAGGTGGAAATTTGCATAAAAGATGGGCTGCCCTAATGTCCAGCGAGCTATTTTTTAACTATTAAGTGCCTTCCCATCTCAGATCTTAAGCAGCTGATGGATTTGTATCCTTTGCTTGATTACACTATTCTCGTCCGCATGCCGCTGTTATTCGACTGTATTGATCATAGGGGTGGGTTTTCTATGAGAACACCAGTGACAAGATGGTCAATGATTTTAAGTTTTTGTCAGGGTGATTGGAAACAATGCCGTAGTCTGCGCACACCGAGGTCTTCTTTTAGTTTTTCGCTCCACCCGATAGCGAGGTTTCCTCGATGTTAAAGGAGTCGGGTCAATGAGCCGTCGCCTGCTCGCAGTGCTTTCCCTGCTTACCCTCCTGTCATCTTGTGTTTCGACACCCGATTGGCTCATTCAGACAAAGCCAGCGGGCATGCACACCATCAAGCCGGTGATTGCCGTCACTGACTTCGAAAACCGTTCCAACTTCGCGGGCCGATGGGAACTGGGTGAGGGGATGGCGGAAATCATGGTGGCTGAATTACTGCGAACTGACAAGGTTGTCCTGCTCGAGCGAAAACATATTGAAGATGTTTTGTCGGAGATAGGTCGTCAGGGGCGGGATCTCTTTCGCGCGGAAGGCAAGGTCGAGCGGGGACGTCTAAAAAACGCCCAATACCTGGTGCGCGGCGTGGTCACCGATTTTTCAGTGACCGGTGATGCATCCGGCTGGTTTCGGACAGAAAGCCGCGCCGGCAGGTTCGGTGGCTCTCGCGCAAGGGTGGCGTTGACTGTATACCTTACTGATATCGAAAGCGGTGAGATCATCTCGTCAGTATTTACCGACGATAAGGTCTCCAGCTGGTTTCTTGGTGGGGCGACAAACTACAAAAAGACCGCATTCGGCGGCGATGCCTACTTCCGCACGCCCCTTGGCAAAGCCACCCAGAGAGGTATCCGGAAAGCGGTTGGGAAAATATTGCAGGAACTCCCTATCCAAAGGTGGCGGGCCCAAGTTGCGGAGGGAAGTTCCAATTTAGTAATAGTCAATGGTGGCTCTAATGTAGGCATTCAAACGGGGGACTTGTTCGAGGTGCATAAGGCCGGCCGCTCAATCACCGACCCCAGTACTGGCAACGTGATCGAACAATTGCCGGGCCGGGTCGTGGGCCGCATCCGGGTACAACGGGTGAACTCTACGTCAGCACATGCAGTCCTCGTAGCGGGTCATGCAAGCCGCGGCGATTTCCTGGAGCCCGTACAATGACACGCACGATGAAAACCTTCTACGACGAGAGGGCCGTCACCGGTATTATGGCGATCCTGACACTGATCAAGGTGAACCTGAACTTCGGCTACGAAAATATTACAGGGTCAGTGGGCCAGGTCTCCTAAAGCAACTTCGCGAAAGAAGTTGAGCAAGCCTTTTGCCTATCGAATCGAATGTCAGCTAAAGCACACAGCGGACTTTGCTCGAACGACTAACTAAAGCTAATTTTTGAGCGTTGAGAATGGCATGTGAGCATACTCAAGTAGTGATGTTTGATTAGAGTCTGATCCTCCAAAATGTGGCTTTTAATTTGAGATCAAGATCCCGGCCAAACCAATGGGCTAGAGGCTCTCAATCAACTCAATGTATACTGCTTGGCAAACAAAACTCTGTTTACATCGCATGGCGGCATGAAAAAAATTCTCAAATGGTCAGGCATATTACTGGTGGCAATAGCCGCACTACTTTTCATACTTAAGGCGACCGCGCCTGATCCGAAATTTAACCTGGCAAGTTTTGAAGACAGTCCTCTCGAGACAGCGATGTTACCAATCGCTGACGGCTGGACCCTGGCTCAGGCATTGGATAACGAGAGTCGTGTGCGCACATTTTTGGTGGTTGGATTTGATGATGACACCATCACCGGGGTCGACATACAGGGGCTGGGTGGGAGCGCCTCAATTAACCCGTTTGATGTTCTGGCCTCTGTGGCCGAATCACAACTAATGACTGCCAGCGCCGACGAGGGTCAATATGTGACAATCCCCTTCGCGCAATTGCTGTCAGTCGCCGGGTCCGGTGAACGGCACCTCGGTATTGGTACAAATTTCCCTGAACACGCTGAGGAAGCGGCCAGCAGTTCAGTGTTCAACTTCCCCAAGTTTGGGACTGCAACACCGGCCAGAACCACAGTTCCGTGGATCAAGGGTGGCTTGTTGGATTACGAGGTTGAGTTGTGCCTGCGGTTTGATCGGCCGATTCGCTCGCTGGATGATTTCGATGCCGCCACCAAGGGCTTCTTCCTGTGCGGTGACTTTACTGAACGCGCCACCTTGCTGCGCTTGCTTGATCCGCAAAACCTCGACTCCGGCAATGGTTTCAGCGATGGCAAAAGTGGTCCCGGGTTTTTCCCTTCGGGTGCATTGTTAGTGATACCCAAAGATTGGAAAAAATTCATAGCTGAACAACGCATGACCACCAGCATGAATGGCGAGGCCCGCCAGGACGCACGCGGTGGCGAAATGATACTCAACTTCCGCGAGCTGGCCGACAAAGTGCTGGGTGATATGGAAAAGCCAAGATTCCTGTACAGGGATAGCTATGTGAAACTGGCACCCAACGGCCAGATAGACAGCGATATGATCCTGATGTCAGGCACGTCGGAAGGCGTTATTTTCACCATGCCAACGCTTGCGGACATTATTGACGGGCTACTGGCCTACCTTGGAAATGGGGCAATACTCGGCGAGAAACCACTGATGCCGACCCTGATAGACCGCTTTATTGAAGCCGAGTATCAGTCTCAGCACTTTATGCAACCGGGAGACCGGATTGAGTTTGCGTCCTCATCGATGGGGCGCATCG
>JAHHOC010000113.1 GCA_018677115.1 Arenicella sp.
ACGCTGTTTTACATCAATGTATTTCTCGATATCAAGAAAATCGTCATTGCTTAATACAAAACACCCTTCCGATGCCCAGGGAGAGCGGGCATAGGTATTCGACGGTGTCCCATGTAACCAGATTCCAGACCCTGTGCGTTTGCGGAATCGATCCATTCGATTAGGATAATTGACGGGGAAGGCACCAGCGCCGTAGAGATCCGGTAATTCTTTGTCGTCGATATACTGGTAAATCGAATAAACGCCAATTGGCGTTTTGAGATCACCCTCAACTTGCTTGCCATAGCCCGCCGAACCTACTGACATATAGTAATCACGCACCAGCTCAGGCATGCCTTTGTTGTTTTTGTATAAATATAAGCGGCCTTCCAACATGTCGGCGACCACTACGTGCTTGTGGCGACCCATGTCAATTAAACTGGCAGGAAACCCCTTGTGAGTACGGTCTGCAGAAACCGTGGCGTGTAACCAACGGTTTTGCAGTTGATGTTTCAGGCCCCGCACTACCTCTGATTGTGTCGCAATAGACTCACCCACACCACTCAGCGGACGCGCCATAGCTAATAAGATATCAGCCTTCAATAAATGTCCGATTCGGCTTTTTGGAAACCGTTGCAGGTGTCTGTCTACGATGGCTAGTGCAGCTTGCAGGTCACCTCCCTTGATGGCCTTTACTACCTCCAGAACCGCTGGCTCGTAGCTAGCCGCCGACCCCGGAGAATGGACCTCGGCCCGAATGACACCGATGCCGGAAAGCGACAAAACCAGCACCAAAAATAACCAAGAGAAACGATTTAATAACATTTGCTTCCGATCAATACCTAAAATCAAATTAGACCAAGGAAAGCACTCCACTGTCTAGCGAATTACTCTTTCTCCAATGATTTTTGCACTGCTCCAGTCATCACCATTTGCTGCAAAACTGAGTCTTTTTCGAATCACATCATCCATTGTATTGGATTTGTAGTGCTGTGAGAACGTGACATCGAAACCCGCGTCGGTAGTCCTTACATCAAAATTGCTGACCGAGACCTGGATGAAGGTTTTGTTAGTTAACCGCACACGGCGTTGGTCCAGCCATTGTTGGTGTGTAAGCTTGCCGTTGGTAGGCACATAATCGCTGGCGTAGTGATCAACGTAATCGCTCACAGCCTGACGCGACCAGGCGGCCGCCCAACTGTTAATTAGTTCCACAGCCTGAGCCTGTTGGCTTTCGTTTCCTGCCAGCGCTTGCTGTGCGGCGCGGCGTTGTTGATCCGCCTGCTGTTCAATTGCCAGTTGTCTGTCAGCCTCCTGCTGGCGGACTAGTTGCTGCTGTTTGGCCAATGCTTCCTGCCGAGCCTGTTCCCTGGCTTCGTCTATTTCCGCCTGTTTAGCAATTTCCTGCTGGCGGGCTAATTCTTTCTGTTTGGCCAATTCATTTTCCAATACCAGCTGCTGTTCTTTAGCAAGTTGCTGTTGGGCAAGCAATTCAGCCTCAAGCTTTTCCCTCGCAACTCTTTCTTGCTCCAATTCGCCATCCAGGGCGGCCTGCTGCTGCTGCGCTTTTAAAACCTGCTCACGCGCGGCAATCAGCTGTGTCTTTTCCTCAGCCTGAATCCGTTCATTGCTGGCGAGCAGGTTCTGAGTGCGTGCGTTTTGTTCAGAAAGCTGGCTTTGCAGCCCAGCCAGTTGTTGCTGATACTCTGTGCGAATCCTGTCAATGGTTTCGTTTGCTGACCCCAATTTGTTCTCCGCGAGCTGCAATTTTTCGCTGATTTGTGCCGCAGATTGTGCAGACTGATTTGCCCTGTTTGCTTCACTCTGTAAATAGGTAATCCTCTCCTGCAACAGATTCATCTGTTCCTGCTGTACGTCATTTTCAGCAAGGGTGGATACCCTGGGCAATTTTAAAGCGGCAATCTTGTCACCTTCCTGCTCCAGCGCATCCTGGTAGGCGTTAGCTGCCAGGGCGCCCAACACTTGCTGCAAACTGGCAAACAACGTGGCGTAATTGTCATCGGCATTCAACCCTTGAGTCAAGGTTTGCTGCGCTAGATCCAGCTGGTTGGTTTGTGCATACAAAGCGGCCAGGTTTATGTAGGGCTCGACCAATTTTTTGTTGCTACCAATTAACTCCTGGTAAATGCGAATGGCAGACCTCGTATTTCCGGAATTGGCGGCACGGCGAGCCTGTTCGAACTTCAATCGCGCGCTTGAACTGGGCACAACCGGTTCGGCCGCGGCGCTGCTCAGTGAAATCGGCTCCACTTTGGCCATATATGAACGGTCGGAATCGGCAACTTCACTTACCAGTTCACCAGTTTTCCGGGCAACCGCTTGTTCTTCCTCCGCTGGCCACAGCCACCATGCGAACAGGGCGATTAACGCCACTATAATGGCTCTTATGGGCAATCGTTGGATCATAGTTTTGTGTTTTACTGTTGTAACAGTATGAGAGCGCATCGATGTGAAAAACCTTGTCGCTCACATTGCCGATTGCCTGATCTGCAATCAATTCATATTTATCAGGATTTTAACCAAATAGCACAATCCTGTCACAGCTTCAGCAAAATAAATCCAGGAAAAAACTGCGCGCTCACTGGCTTAGTGTGCGGTTGACCAGTTATCGCCGGAGCCAGCATCAACGACCAGAGGCACTGTCAACTCTACGACTTGCTCCATGATCCTGCATATTTGTTTGCTGGTCTGCCGCACCTTCGATTTTTTAACCTCGAAAACCAGTTCGTCATGAACTTGCATAATCATTTTGATTTCGGGCGCCTCCCGCTCGAGCCAGTCAGCAACCTCTATCATGGCATATTTTATAATATCGGCCGCTGTACCCTGCATTGGCGCATTTATAGCGGTACGCTCGGCGTATTGGCGGACATTGTGGTTACGTGCATTAATGTCGGGCAGATACAGACGACGCCCGAATACAGTTTCCACATAACCATGCTGGCGGGCAAATTCCCGCGTAGAGTCCATATAATTCTTGACCCCCGGATAACGGGCAAAATACTGCTCTATAAACTGTTGTGCCTGCTTGCGTTCAACATTCAACTGTTTTGCCAGACCAAATGCCGACATACCATAAATCAAGCCAAAATTAACCGCTTTGGCATACCGACGCTGCTCTGCACTGACGTCATTTAGACCAGTGTCAAAAATCTCTGCGGCGGTTGCCTGATGCACATCCAGATCGGCATTGAAGGCCTCGAGCAGAGCTTCGTCCTGAGACAAGTGAGCCATGATTCGCAATTCAATCTGCGAGTAATCAGCTGCCACGATGCAGTGTCCTGCCGGTGCCACGAAAGCTTCGCGGATTCGCCGCCCTTCCTCGCTGCGTATTGGAATGTTCTGCAGGTTGGGGTCGCTGGATGACAGCCTGCCTGTGGCAGCTACCGCCTGGTGATAAGATGTGTGCACACGACCGGTGCGAGGATTAATCATGGTCGGCAATTTGTCGGTGTAGGTGGACTTCAGTTTTCCCAGACTACGGTGTTGTAATATCAATCTCGGCAGCTCATGTTCTTGAGCCAGTTCCTGTAACACATCTTCTGCAGTTGAGGGTGCGCCCTTGGGTGTTTTCTTCAGCACCGGCAGATCGAGACGGTCGTACAATATTTCCTGAATCTGTTTGGGCGACGCCAGATTGAATTCGCCTTGCGCCAGATCGTATGCCTCTTGTTCGGTACTTTGCATACTCATCGCCAGTTGCTGGCTCTGCTGCAACAACATGTTGTCATCAATCAGGACCCCGTTGCGTTCAACTTGTGACAATACGTTCACCAGCGGCATTTCGATTTGCTGGAACACGCGATGCAGCTGCGGCACTGCGGTGAGCTTAGGCATCAGTGCGTTATGTAACTGCAAGGTCACATCAGCATCTTCGGCAGCATAGTGACCTGCTTTGTCTATCTCTACCTGATCAAACGTAAGCTGTGTTTTTCCCTTGCCGGCTATGTCAGAAAAAGATACCGGCTGATGACCAAGATGCAATTGTGACAGGGTATCCATATCATGGCGGGAGGCGACGCTGTCGAGCACATAGGATTCAAGCATAGTATCAAATCCAACGCCTCGCATGACAACACCATGGTTAGCCATAACGGAAATATCATATTTCAGGTTCTGGCCGATTTTTGGTATTTTCGCGTCCTCTAGCAACGGTTGCAATTGTTGCAATACCCAGTCCCGGTCGAGTTGCTCAGGTACATCCATATAGGAGTGGCCAACTGGCACGTAAGCAGCTTCGCCGGCCTCGGTAGCAAAAGACAATCCAACCAACTCTGCCTGTTGTGCATCCACTGATGTCGTCTCGGTATCGAAGGCGAATGCATCACTTGCTGCCAGCCGTTCAATCCAGTGCTTAAGCTGCTTTTTGTCGTAAACGATCTGGTAATCACCCTTAATAAATTCCCGTACTCCTGTGGCATTGCCTGACAGGACCAAATCCTCACCCAGTTCAGCCAACCATTTCTTAAATTCCAGCTCGGTATAAATTTCCACCAGCCGGGCCTCGTTGGCCTCACCAACATGCAATTGTTCGGCGGTTTTTTCGACATCCAGGTCACATCGTATGGTGACCAGCTCTCGGGTCAGGGGAATGCGGGGAATAAAATCGCGGAAGCTTTCACCCACCTTACCGCCAATCTGGTCGGCATTCTCAATAAGGGCATCCAAACTGCCGTACTCGCTCAACCATTTTACCGCAGTTTTTGGGCCAACCTTCGGCACGCCTGGAATGTTGTCCGAACTGTCACCAACCAGGGTCAGGTAGTCAATCATCTGATCCGGCCGCACACCATGTTTTTCCAACACTCCAGCTTCGTCATATTCGACCTTCTTCATAGTGTCGATGAGGTGAACTTGGTCTGTTACGATTTGTGCCAGATCTTTGTCACCGGTAGCCACCAGCACCGAATCGCCGTTTGCGGAGGCGAGTCTGGCATAGCTACCAATGACGTCATCAGCCTCAACCCCCGGAGTCGCTATCAGCGGAATTCCAAGGGCCTCAACCGCCCGGTGCACATACTCAACCTGGCTGCGCAATTCGTCCGGCATGGGTGGCCGGTTGGCTTTATATTGGTCATATAGTTCATGCCGAAAGGTTTTTCCCTTGGCATCAAAAATGGCCACAATACTGGCCTCCGGATAGTCGTTTATCAGGCTTTTGATCATATTGATAGTGCCAAAGACAGCGCCGGTAGGTTGTCCGGCACTGGTTTGCATGCGCCTTAATTGTGGTACATAGTAGGCACGGAACAAGTAGGACGAGCCATCTATCAGGATCAGTTTGGGTTGCTTCATAATTGTGGGCGTTGGGAGCCACTAATGCCATTCATTCCGGCAATCGATTGAGTTGATTATGATACCATGCACTGCATAGCAAGGCCTTTGTCCGGAGAAGGGTAAGATGATCAGACACATACCAACAACGTTTCTCATATCATTGCTCGCCAGCGCAACATATATATCTGCTATCGCCGCAGATGAGCCCGCTGCACCACCCACTATGGGACAGGAAACCAAAGGGGTTCCGGCACTGCCCGAAACCCGACCGGATTTGCAAGGCGAAGATGACCCGCTATCGGACAGCGGCACGTTAAGTGCCCTTGGGACCACCCGTGTAACCGAATCAAAGCGTGAAAACGGGCAGGTTTATCGGATTGAAGTTGAGCATTCTCTGGGTGGCACACAATACATTGAGGAGCTGGATTCCGATGGCGTCATTGAATCAACCAATAACGATATTGAACAAACCCCCAATTTGCCTAAATGGAAACTCGGTTCCTGGTAGCGGGCAGTTCGAAGTTACCGGCGCACGCCAGATAAAACTAGGCCTTATGGGATAAGGCCAGATAGTCGTGTGATTGCATCTCCTGTAGGCGACTGAGTGTGCGCTTAAACTCAAAGGCATTTCGAGTTCCCTGATAAAGTTGCTCAACCGGCGCGTAAGCTGACACAATCAGTTTAACGTTGTGATCATAAAGCACATCGACCAAATTAATAAATCGGCGCGCTTGATCCTCATGCTGCCGATCCATTACCGGCACACGGGAGAGTAGCAGGGAATGAAAACACAGGGCCAACTCAATATAGTCGTTCTGTGAACGGGGGCCGTCACACAGTTCGGCAAAATGAAACCAGATAACTCCATCGGCACGCTTGATTGATTGCAATTCTCTACCTTCCACACAAATGGTTGCGCCATCCACCCCACGGTCAGGCGCGAGGTGAATGAAATTATGCGCCATACCTTGCTCAGCAGCCTCGTTAATCGGGTGAAAGTAGGTTTCTGCTTTATCCAAAAACCGCAGGCGGTAATCGATCCCCGAATCCAAGTTAACAACATCGGTGTGTTGATAGATCAAATCAATCGCCGGCAAAAACAATTCCCGTTGCAGGCCGCCTGCATACAGATCCTTCGGTTCAACATTGGAGGTCGCTACCAGCGTTACACCTTCATCAAACAGCACTTTCAAGAGGCGCGCTAGCGTTACCGCGTCTGCCACATCGTGAACCACAAATTCGTCAAAGCAAAGAATGCGGGTTTGTTGTGCAAACTGCTTGCCAATTGTCACCAGGGGATCACTCTGATCACTTAATTCCTTGCGCTGGGCATGTACACGCTGCATAAAGCGATGGAAATGCATACGTCGTTTTTCATCAAACGGCAAGCAGTCATAGAACATATCAACCAGATAGGTTTTACCCCTACCTACACCGCCCCAGAAATACAAGCCTTGTACCGGTGTTGAGTCCACCTCTTTGAGGCCGAGCTTGTGCAGCCAGCTGGTTTTCTTTTGCTGTTGCGCCAGCAACTGATCAAACAAGCGCTGCAGGTGATCCACCGCTTGTCGTTGCGCCTCGTCGGGCTCGAACTCAGTCTCCTTCAGGTTTTGACGGTAGCGGGATAGCGGCGTGGAGGCCATTGTTAGAATTGTTTGATGTTTGCTATCGGGTTCGAATGAGTTTACCGTAACGGGATCGTTTTTTGTTGGAATTGTCGATGTGTCAAGATGAACCCGAAACCGCCGCTATTTCCCTATCGGGGCATACTACCCACCATCCACTCTACTGTGTTCATTGCGCAAACAGCAGCTGTCATCGGTGATGTTTGTATCGGCCAGAAATCAGGAGTGTGGTACGGGTGCGTAGTGCGTGGGGATGTGAATGAAATCCGCATCGGCAGGGGTACCAACATCCAGGACCTGACCATGATTCATTGTGCTGAACGCGGTCAGGGAACTTATTTGGGAGACGATATAACGGTCGGCCATTCAGCTGTACTGCATGCTTGCTCTATTGAGGACCGCGCCTTTATCGGTATTCAGGCCTGTGTGATGGACGATTGCATTGTGGAAGAAGAGGCTATGGTAGCGGCCGGGGCACTGGTCACTCCCGGAAAAATTGTAAGGGCGGGAGAAGTTTGGGCAGGCCGCCCCGCCAAAAAACTTCGCGATGTGAGCGACGTAGACCGGAAATTTTTTGCCATCAATCGGGAGCGCTATGAACGCTTGGGCCAGCAATACTTAGCAGAGCAATTCGGCACCAATGGCAACTAGCAACTGGCGGACTCTGCCCTGGTTTCTCGTTACCTGCCTGATGGTGTTCCTGTTCGGCGGTCTATTTCAGCCGGGTGACTGGTATGCTGAGTTAAATATTGCCCCCTGGAGTCCCCCCGGCATAGCCTTCCCTATCGTCTGGAGTATCCTGTACATAATGATCGCCGTTGCCGGCTGCCTGATCTTCAACAGCGGGCATACCATCCTTAAGGTATTTTGGGCAGTTCAGCTGATAATGAATGCGGGCTGGTCGTGGATCTTTTTTGGCCAGCACTGGGTAGTGGCCGCGCTGATTGAAATAGTCGCATTGGGCGCGCTGGTATTGTTATTGATAATCGGCTGCTTCCGGGCCAGACTGAGGTTGGCGGCCTGGCTGCTGTTACCCTATCTGTTATGGCTGGAATTGGCCACAACGCTCAATGCCTATATTGTGCAAATGAATTGATGCTTATGATGCATTGAAAAAATGGCATCCCTGCCAAGAAATTCTCCCCTGGAATCCATATACTGCTATCGCTAACCCTATTATGGATGCAACTACTATAGACAATGACACCGCACTTGTGATCTCCCCAAAAGGGTGATTCACGACGGCTTAATGTTAGCTGCTGGAATTGCCGCAACTGAATTTTAGAAATTGCGGCAACCGTTCTTGTGAGGCAACTCAACTACCGGCTGGTTAGCAGGCTTTATGTTTGTATGCTGAGTTATTTTTGCACTGTATAGACAAAGGGCCGCACTCCTAACTT
>JAHHOC010000115.1 GCA_018677115.1 Arenicella sp.
CATTTTTGGCCGCGTGACCGAAGGTGCCATGCGCCGGATCGGCCATCGGGTGTTTGAGCATCTGCATTCGCTGGATCTGGCCTTTCACCTGGATCGCAAAACAGGTGGTTTGTCGCGTGACATCGAGCGGGGTGTCAATGGCATCAGCTTCCTGCTACGTTTTATGGTGTTTAATATTGTGCCCACCTTTCTCGAAATCGGCCTGATCATCGGTTTGTTGCTGTGGAATTACAGTGCATGGTTCGCGCTGATCGTGTTGCTGTCGGTACTTGCCTACATCGGCTTCTCGGTAGTAGCTACAGAGTGGCGCACCGAGTTTATCCGCCAGATGAATCAGGCCGAATCGAAAAGCAGCACCCGTTCAGTAGACAGTCTGTTGAATTTTGAAACGGTTAAATACTTTAACAATGAAAAATATGAAGCCGACTTGTATGACGGGAACCTGGCTGAATGGGAAAGGGCACGCCGCCGTAATCGCCTGACCCTGTTCGCCCTCAATGGTGGGCAGTCGTTGATTATTGCCCTGGCGATGACGTCTGCGATGATACTGGCCGCAATGCGCGTCCGCGACGGTGACATGACCATCGGCGACTTTGTGCTGATCAACGCGTTGATGATGCAGATATTCATGCCACTCAACTTCCTCGGCTTCGTTTACCGGGAGATGAAAGGCTCGATGGCTAATATTGATGCCATGTTTGCCCTGTTGAAAGTGCAGCCCGAAGTGCGAGATATTGAGGGTGCCCCGGAGTTACAGGCCAATGAAGGCAGGGTTGAATTTGATCGGGTTGGGTTTAATTACCAGCAACAGCGGCAAATTCTCGAAGACGTCAGTTTTGTCGCCCAGCCGAGGCAGAAGGTTGCGATTGTGGGCAGCAGCGGTGCGGGCAAGTCGACCATCATGAAATTGCTGTTCCGCTTTTACGATGTCGATTCCGGCGAGATTCGTATCGACGGACAGGACATCGCTAAAGTCACCCAACACAGTTTGCGGCGGGTTATCAGCGTGGTGCCGCAGGACACGGTGCTATTCAACAGCAGTATTCTTGAGAATATCCGCTACGGCAACGTCAGCGCCAGCGACGATGAAATATGGCAGGCGATACGCATGGCCTATCTGCAGGATTTTATCGATCAACTGCCCGACGGTGCTGACACCATGGTTGGCGAACGCGGATTAAAATTGTCAGGTGGGGAAAAGCAGCGTGTGGCTATAGCCCGGGCGATCCTCAAAAAGCCGGCGATTATGGTGTTTGATGAGGCCACTTCATCACTCGACAGCCATTCGGAAAAGCGCATCCTGCAGGCAATGGACCAGGTACGCGGCGCCTACACCAGCCTGGTGATAGCACACCGTTTGTCGACCATAGTCGATGCGGACAACATTCTGGTGCTGGATGGCGGCCGCGTGGTCGAGCAAGGCACGCATCAGCAACTGTTGCAGGCGAACGGGCACTACGCTGCTTTGTGGGCACTGCAGAATAACCAACATTGACAAGTCTGTCGCGGCATCAAGCCGCATCCTAAGCGAGGCATTTTTCTGCTATTCTAACTCGGCTGTTTATCGGCCTCTGGGTCGGAACGTTACTTATTCTATGTATACATTCGTCAAACCATTATTGTTTGCACTGGACCCGGAGCGCGCCCATGACCTGACTATGGCGCAACTGCAGTTGGTATCCTGCCAGCCGTTACTGACCTCCCAGGTAAATCGCTTATATGGCGGGAGGGTACCTGAGTTGCCGGTGCAGTGCATGGGCATTGATTTCAAGCATCCGCTGGGGCTGGCGGCCGGCCTCGATAAGGATGCGCGCGCTTTGCCAGCGTTCTCTGCACTCGGTTTCAGTGGCGTCGAACTGGGCACCGTCACCCCCAAGCCGCAGCCTGGCAATGACAAACCTCGTATATTTCGGCTGCAAGAAGACCAGGCCCTGATTAACCGCCTGGGGTTTAATAATGTCGGCGTTGAGCAATTCCTGAAAAACCTGAAGACGAATGATGATACCGCGGTGGCAGGCATCAATATCGGTAAGAACGCGGTCACCGCCATAGGGGACGCACACTACGATTATGTTGCCGCGCTGCAGCGCACTTACAGCCACGCCGATTACCTGACCGTAAACGTGTCATCGCCGAACACCAAGTCGCTGCGCGACCTGCAGAACGCCAATTACCTCGATAACCTGTTGGAACGCATCATGCAGGCGCATAGCAAATGCGCCAAGGTACACAAACGGCATGTGCCGATCGCCCTGAAGGTTGCTCCGGATCTGCAGGATGATGAAATCGAAACCATTGCCGAACTGGTGCTGTCCTATCAGTTTGATGGACTGATCGCCACCAATACCACGGTGCAGCGGCCCGAATCGCTGCAGAGCGCCAATGCAGCGGAAGGCGGCGGGCTGAGTGGGGCGCCACTCAATGA
>JAHHOC010000121.1 GCA_018677115.1 Arenicella sp.
GGCGATGCCCACCCTGCTCTGCTCCAAACATTGCCGCCAGAATCATTCGCGACTAAAGTCACTCCTACGGCTCCATTAATTACAATTTGACTGCATGTTTCTATATCGCCTGCTTAACTTTCTACTGATTCCGCTGACGCTGACCTATGTCTGCTGGAAAGCCGTGCGTCACAGGCAGTTGCGCTACCTGAAACAAAGGCTTGGTATCGGTCTTGGCGGTATCCCGAAAAATGCAGTATGGATGCACTGCGCATCGGTTGGCGAAGTCAACACGGCGCTGCCGCTGCTTTACGAGTTGCACCGCCGCCTGCCGCAGCAGCATTTTATAATTACCACCAATACGCCGACCGGTGCCGAGATAGTTTTGAAACAACAGAAGCCTTACCTGCATCACGCCTACCTGCCGTTCGACTGGATGCTGTCGGTCACGTTGTTTGTCAGCACGCTGAAACCCAGAGTGTTGTACGTGCTGGAAACCGAGCTGTGGCCGAACCTGTTTTGTGTCTGCCACAGTAGAAAGGTACCTGTCGCGATCATCAACGGCCGCCTGTCGCCAAAGACGACTGCAACCTACCAGTGGGTGCGCAAGGTGCTTGGCCATTTGTTGCTACTGACCGATCACATCTATACACGTAGCGAGGATGACCAGGCTGCCTTCATCAAGCTGGGCGCCAACAGACACAGGGTCTCGTTGATCGGCAACCTGAAGTACTCGCCGCCATCGTTTCATGCGATCAAACAACCGGAGATGACACGCGATTATGTCGTGGCGGCTTCGACGCACGAAGATGAAGAACTGCAAATCATCACCTGCTGGCAGAAATTGAACCGCAGCGAGCTGCTGGTGATCGCACCACGCCACCCCGAACGTCGCGATGACATACTGAAGCAACTGCACAGCCTGACTGATTCAATCTCGGTACGCAGCCGAAATGACGAGATCACCGAGTCCACCAAAGTGTACCTGCTGGACACCGTGGGTGAACTCAACAACTGGTTTGCCGGTGCACGCCTGGTGATCATGGGCGGCTCTTTCATCCCCCACGGTGGACACAACCTGCTTGAGCCTGCGCATTTCGGCAAGGCCGTGATCTTCGGGCCATCGATGGAAAACTTTTACGAAGAAGCACGGCTGATGCTGCAAAAACACGCGGCCGTTAAAGTCAGTTCCATTGATAAACTGTGCGAACAACTGCAACATTTTCTCGGTAACCCCGAGGCACTGGCGTCGCTGGAAAACAACGTGCACGAAGCCACCGCCGGCTTCAGTCATATTGTTGATGATTACGCGGATATTATCAGTGCGCAGGTGAGCCCGGAAAAAAACGATTAGAGTCCGCAAATGAACGCTAATTAACGCAAATACCTTTAAGGCAGGTATTGATAAATTATTAGCCGCAAAAAACGCAAAGAACGCGAATGTTTCATTTATGGGAATATAACAATAATGTCGCTCTACCCTTAGTCCATACCCCTGTTTTAAATCGTAGCCCGCATGAAACGAAGCGGAATGCGGGATTATATATAATTCCCAATCCACAGATGAACGCAGATAAACACGGATATTTTTATCTATGTAGCCGACGCGGGGTGCTTGCCTGTTACCCGTTGATTTTACGTAAAATATAAAGCTGTTGTAATAGGTGCTGCTTTAGTCGCTAATGGTGTAAATGCGCACAAGTAGTTAAGTATTCGCAAGCAATCAATCCATGCGTATTGTTTGATACTATTCGCGTTATTAGCGTTTTTCGCGGACAAACCGCTGCTACGTGAATATTTCAAGCTACCCCATCCAAACAGCAGAATAATTTATGAATATCCGTGTTCATTTGCGTTCATCCGTGGACTATTAATTCTTTTTTATTAGCCGTTACTTTTATAGCCATCGAGCAACGCGTTCCAGTCACTCTGTTCAAAATGAAACACCGGGTTCAGGGATTTGAACTTGAGTAGCGAACGCTGCAGCCTGGCCAGGTTCGATGCTTTCCAGGCATCGCCGAGGTAACGCAGGCTGCCCTTGTCGAAGTCGATCAGGTAAACGTCAGCGC
>JAHHOC010000135.1 GCA_018677115.1 Arenicella sp.
GTTCGGTGTGCTGGCTGCGATCTTGCTGATCACTGGTATCAGTGGAGAACGGGCGCCCCGCAATATGCAACATACTATTGAACGGTCGCTTTCCGAATCCGGCTTGCCGGGTGCCTTCAAGGATCTCGAAAATCTGGATGAAATGAGTGCAGAGGAAACCGGCGAGGCCGTCGGAAAATTTCTCAAAGGGCTCGAAAAGGCCGCCCGTGAGATGGAACAGGAAGAGGCTGAAAACAAATCTGATTAAGCCTCGGCCAGCAATGCGGCCACTGTCCATGCTGCCGGATGCCGTTCAAGACATTTAAATTGCAGCCATGTAGAATGTGGCGACTGAAATCATAACAACCACCGGCAAGCACAATCTATGAATGTCTTAATCATTGGCAGCGGCGGCCGTGAGCATGCCCTGGCATGGAAAGTAGCTCAGGCTGACACCGTCTCGCAGGTGTTTGTTGCACCCGGCAATGCGGGCACCGCAGGCGAATCCAAAGTAAGTAATGTTGCACTCGGTGTGGAAGATATTGATGCCCTGCTTGAATTCGCGCAAGCTGAGCAGGTTGAGCTGACTATCGTTGGGCCCGAAGCCCCTCTGGTACTCGGCGTGGTAGACGCGTTTTCCGCGGCGGGCCTCAAATGTTTCGGGCCAACCAAAGGTGCCGCCCAATTGGAAGGGTCGAAAGCGTTCAGCAAGGATTTTCTGGCCAGGCACCAGATTCCTACGGCCGCCTACCGCGTGTTTACCGATGCCGAGCAGGCCTGTGACTATATTGGCCGACAAGGCGCCCCGATCGTCGTTAAAGCGGATGGCCTGGCCGCCGGTAAGGGTGTAATCGTTGCCCAGACTGTTGAACAGGCGCAGACCGCAGCGCGTGAAATGCTCATCGACAACAAGTTTGGCGATGCCGGTGCGCGGGTGGTGGTAGAGGAATTTTTAACGGGCGAAGAAGCCAGCTTCATATGCATGGTAGATGGTGAGAACATACTGCCACTGGCAACTTCGCAGGACCACAAAGCGCGTGACAACGGTGACTCAGGGCCCAATACCGGCGGTATGGGTGCTTATTCGCCAGCACCTGTGGTGACGCCGCAATTGCATCAAAGGATAATGCGTGAAGTGATCGAACCCACCGTTCGTGGCATGAGTGACGATGGCTACCCTTACACCGGGTTTCTGTATGCGGGCCTGATGATTGACGGGGCAGGCGTGCCTAAAGTACTGGAATACAACTGTCGCTTCGGTGATCCCGAAACCCAGCCAATAATGATGCGTCTGCAGTCCGATCTGGCCGAGCTCTGCCTAGCTGGTATTGATCAGCGACTAGATCAGGTCAACGCAGAATGGGACCCCCGCGCTGCGCTGGGAGTGGTGCTGGCAGCGGGTGGTTATCCCGGCAGTTACGCGAAGGGTATAAAAATTGCCGGCCTCGACCACTGCGATACCGAAAGCTGTAAAACCTTTCACGCAGGCACCACCCTTGATGGTGACGATGTTGTCACCAGCGGTGGACGGGTGCTCTGTGTCACTGCATTGGGAGATACTGTCACCCTTGCGCAGCAGTCGGCCTATGCCGCGGTCGATAAAATATGCTGGAAGGATATGTATTTCCGTAATGACATCGGCTACCGCGCCATCGCAAGGGAACACAGCGACTCTTAATGAAAGCCTATCTCGAGCTGCTGCAGGACGTCTACCAAAACGGTGTCGGCAAAGAGGATCGAACCGGCACAGGCACACGCAGTGTGTTTGGCCGCCAGTTACGCTGCGATCTGGCTGCAGGCTTCCCATTATTGACTACTAAAAAGGTGTTTTTGCGGGGTATCATTCATGAGCTATTGTGGTTCGTGCGCGGCGACACCAACATAAAATACCTGGTCGACAATGGAGTTGGTATATGGAATGAATGGCCGTTCCAGAATTACCTGGTTAAAAATGGTTTAGCCGAAAAGTTCGAAAAACACTCCTGCGAATGGCAAAACCAACTTGAAGAGTTCATAGACGCAATTAAGAGTGACGCGGAGTTTGCCCGGCAATGGGGCGAGCTAGGCCCGGTTTATGGCAAGCAATGGCGCAATTTCTCCGGCATTGACCAGCTGGCCTGGGTGGTCGATGAAATAAAGAGCAACCCGAGCTCCCGCCGCCTGATTGTTTCAGCGTGGAACCCGGCGGAGATTGAGGAGATGGCCAAAGCCGGTCTGCCGCCCTGCCATACGCTGTTTCAATTCTATGTGTCACCGGACAATAAGCTCAGTTGCCAGCTCTACCAGCGCAGCGCCGACCTGTTTCTGGGCGTGCCCTTCAACATTGCCAGTTATGCATTGTTAACCATGATGGTGGCGCAGGTATGCGAGCTTGAACTGGGTGATTTTGTACACACATTCGGCGATGTACATATCTACGCCAATCATCAGGATCAGGTTGAGCAGCAACTTGGCCGGACCCCAAAACCCTTGCCCACAATGAAAATCAATCCAGAGGTGAAGAGCCTGTTCGATTTCTGCTTTGTAGACTTCGAGCTGCTCGACTATCACCCGGATAGTGCAATCAAAGCGCCGATTGCCGTCTGACATGGAAATCATCCTGGTAGCAGCAGTGGGAGAAAATGGCGAGATGGGCCGTAACAATGAGCTGCTGTGGCACCTGCCGGGTGACCTGCCGCGGTTCAAGAAGATCACTATGGGTTCGCCCATTATCATGGGCCGCAAGACCTTTGATTCCATAGGGCGTGCATTGCCGGGCCGCTTGAACATCGTGCTAACTGAAAACGAGCAGTGGCAGGCAGAAGGCGTCAGCGTGGTGCGCTCGCCGCAACAAGCGCTAACGCTGGCGGAGCAGCAGTCGACCGGCAAGACCTTTGTGATAGGCGGTGGCCAGATATACAAGCTATTTATTGCCTGGGCCACCTCAATGGAAATCACCGAGGTCTATGACACGCCGGTGGCGGATACATTCTTCCCCAATTTTTCCAGCAGCGAATTTGTCGAGGTTGTGCGCGTGGAAAATCATGATAGCGAACCTAGGTTCGACTACGTCACCTACCATCGAGTTTAATCCAGTTAACAGGTATCACTATGTCACCAGAGCAAGCAAAACAATTAGTCGCCGAAGCGGCAATCGAATACATCGAGTGGGACTGGGTGGTCGGCGTCGGCACCGGTTCCACTGCCAATCTGTTTATCGACGAGTTGGCAAAAATGAAGGGCAAAATCGATGGCACGGTGGCCAGTTCTGAAGCCAGCGCGGAAAGGCTTCGCGGGCATGGTATTCGCGTGCTGGAGCTGGACCAGGTGAGCGAATTACCGATTTATGTTGATGGTGCCGACGAGGCGACCAAGCACCTGCATTTGATAAAAGGCGGTGGCGCAGCGCTCACCCGTGAAAAGATAGTAGCCGCAGCCAGCGATAAGTTTGTGTGCATTGCCGATGACTCCAAGTTAGTCGGTGTGCTGGGCGAATTTCCCCTGCCCATCGAAGTAATTCCGATGGCGCGCTCCTATGTCAGCCGACAATTGGTGAAACTCGGCGGCATGCCGGAATACCGCCAGGGCGTGGTTACCGATAACGGTAATCAGATTATCGATGTGCGGAATCTGCAGATTTCGAATCCAGTGGAACTCGAGCGCGACATCAACCAGATCGCCGGCGTGGTGACTAACGGCCTGTTTGCGCAGCGCGGTGCCGACGTGCTACTGCTTGGTGGTAGCAATGGAGTAACCAGGCTCACTGCCTAGGCGGCTGGCCCAGCTCCCCGTTTATTATGTCCTTGAGGGCATAAAACGACGGCATTTTCCGCAGGCCGCCGTCGCGATGATCAACCAGCCCGTAACCGGGGTTGATTAACTGCCACCAGTAAACCCGCTCCACCCAGCCGGTTTGCCAGGCAATCTGGTAATACAGTTTCAGGTACTTGGCCTGGGTCTCCTCATCCACGGTAGTGCTCGGGTTACCGGAGTTGGGCGTATACGGTTTTGTATCGAGCAACGGCCAGTTGGTTTCAGTGATCCACAGCCTGTCCTCACAGCGATTGGCCAGACTGGTCATAGCCTTAGCAAGACGTAATTTGTTCTCCAGGTCAAACAGGCCCCATTGTGTGTTGTAGGGAGAGTGGCGGCGGTTAACGTACAAAAGCGCCGCGTTGCCCTGCAACGAATAATCGCGAAAGTTCCACAGCGTGCGCCAGCTGACCAACGGTTCGAAATCGATCACCGAAGAGCCGAGAATTTGCAGCCCATCAAACTCTGTACGCAACTCCTCCACTGACTCCTGCAAATCCAGGTATTGCCCGCTATGCGCACAGCCCCATTTTGTGCGGTTGATGGCATTGCCAATCCAATAGGTTTTGGTTATGTGCTGTGTCGCTTTAATGATATCCGCCACCTGTCGCTGCCAGGCGCCCAGATTGCGAACACTATCGCGGCTCTGCAGCACATTGATCACGAACTGCTGCTGCGGGAAAAGCTCCAGAAAACGAACATAATCCTCCAGTGCCGCTACGTCCCAACTCGGGATGCGCATCAACAACTGCTTGACTCCCAGCTCGGCCACCATATCCTGCATCGCCTGCTCATACTGAGCTTCTGGCGATATACTCAAACCGACAAATTCCCCGGGAACAAGCTCGCTTGGTGTCTTTTGCAGTCGCAGGTAACGCCAGAAAATCGCTGGCAGGCCAAGCAGGTTCGACCCTGCAACTTTGGCATATTCGAATACATTCGCCATGCCGCTGCACGGTTTGTCCTCGTCGCGCATCTTGTAGGGCTGGCAGGAATAAGGATCCCACCAATCGGGCAGATTTTTCATGCTGTCGCCCACGGGGATCGGTATCGCGTTATCATCTTTGAATGTTACATGAACAACTGGTGGCTTGTCCCTACTGCGGTGAAGCGTTCACAACCTTCATCGACCTGAGCCAGGGCTCGCACTGCACCATCGAAGACTGCTATGTATGTTGCCGGCCGATTGAATTGCTGATCGAATCAGATGGCACCAACCTGATTCACATTGAACTGTCTACCGACGACGAGTAAAGCCGATGCAGGCCAGCGTGCTATTTTTGTTATTCCAACAACCGATTAAGCTCATCCGTTTTCACCCAGGCTTCATAGTCTGCTGGTGTGTTAACGCGGTACCAGCTGCCACTCTTCTCCAGCACCTGCAGGGTATCTCCGCTGCCAACGGTGGTCACAATAAATTCACGGGAGAGCTCCGGTCTGATGCGCAGTCCAACGTCGTCTGAGGACACCTTCACCAGTGAAGCACTCAGTTCAGTTGCATTTGCAGCCGGCAACCACACCGGAATCCCGGTTGAAAGCATGATCGTTGACCACTCCCCACGCCTGATTATGGCGATTATTTCGGAATCATCGCGGATGCTTCCGAGCAAAATAGAGCTCTCGTCTCTATCCTGATAAAGTTTCAATTTAGCTCGCGGTGTGCTGGTCTGGGTAGGAACAATAGCGCTGGCCAACTGCATTTCCTCGGCTGGCTCCGACACTGGCTCTGGTTCCGGCTCTGGCCCCGCAGGAGGGGGCAACGGTTCGGTTATCGGTAACGGATCTACCGGCACAGGTCGCTGGGCTCGACCAACAACCAAGGGTTCCGGTAAGGGCGACGGATCCACCGACACGGCTTGCCCGGAGCGATTGGCCACCAGTTCAGGTTGCGGCAAATCAGTTGCAGTCTCAGTATCGACC
>JAHHOC010000137.1 GCA_018677115.1 Arenicella sp.
TACCTGAACTGCAAACCGCGCGGCATCATTTAACCAGCGAGGCACTGGAAAGTTGGAAGTTGCTGCCCACGCACCCCGATTGGTCAACGGGGTTGGCAGAGCGTTGGAGACCTGGCGAGGCGGGCGCAGCAGAGCGTTGGCGGACGTTTTTGGAAGGCACTGTTAATGACTACAAAGGTGGTCGTGATTTTCCAGCATTAGAGCAGACATCCATGCTGTCACCGCATCTGACTGCCGGGGAAATCAGTGCAAGGCAATTGTGGTTTGACACCCAGCAAGCGATGGCAGCCGGAGAAATCGATATGACCAATGGCCAGAAGTTCCTGGCGGAAATTGGCTGGCGCGAATTCAGCCGCTATCTGCTGGTGCATTTTCCGCATATGACGGAGCAGCCGTTCAATACAAAATTTCTCGATTTTCCCTGGCAAAACAACGATAAGCTGTTGAAATCATGGAGAAAAGGTGAAACAGGTTATCCTATAGTCGATGCCGGGATGCGTGAATTGTGGCACACCGGTTATATGCACAACCGGGTACGCATGATTGTGGCCTCTTTTCTTACCAAGCATTGCCTGATTCATTGGCAACAGGGCATGGATTGGTTTTGGGACACATTGGTGGATGCCGATGTGGCCAACAATACCGCCAGTTGGCAGTGGGTGGCCGGTTGCGGTGCCGATGCATCGCCTTATTTCCGCATTTTCAACCCCACCCTGCAAAGTGCAAAATTTGACGGGCAGGGCGTGTATATCAAACGCTGGGTGCCGGAGCTGACAGGGCTGCCTGCGAAGCAACTCCATGAACCCTGGCTGGCTGACAAACCGACTTTGCAGCAGGCAGGTGTTGTGCTTGGAGAAAATTATCCGTTGCCAATCGTCGATCATAAGCAGGCCCGAGAACAGGCATTACTTGCCTACCAGGCGATTAAAAATCAGTAACAACTCAGTGACAGCCGGAACTGACAATGATTTGCAGCTGGGTATCAGCAAAGCGCAACTAATTAAGCTGGTTGGCTGGCAAATGCCTTTTGGCAAATACAAAGGACGACTACTGATCGACTTGCCGGAGGCTTATCTGTTGTGGTTTGCAAAGCGCGGATTTCCGCAGGGTGAACTGGGCCAGCTGTTAAGCTTGTGTCTGCAGCTTAAAATTGATGGATCGGATGGCCTGCTTAAACCGCTGCGACAGAATAGCGGCGAATCCTTGTGATCGACCTGTCGAGAAAGTAGACTTGTAGTTATGCAGCATCGCCGTCAAAGCGGCCTGAAATAATAATACGACACCGCCTTCGGTGGTCTCATAGCCAGCAAGAGGAATTTAATCAAATGACAGGTCAACGGGAACAGTTTCGCTCGCGCATCGGATTTATCCTGGCAGCCGCGGGTTCAGCAGTCGGCATCGGAAACCTGGTCGGCTTTCCGGTTAATGCTGCAAAGAGCGGCGGGGCGGCGTTTTTATTGGTTTACGCAGGTTTTGTCCTGTTTATCTGTATCCCGGTGATGATTGCGGAAATGTCCCTGGGCAGGCACACGCAGCGTAATCCCCTGGGTGCCTACAATTCGGTATCGGGTAACAGTCCGCTATGGCGGATTGGCGGCTGGCTGGCGATCATTACCCCGTTTATGATTGCCGTGTTCTACCAGGTGTTAACGGTATGGCTGCTGGCGTATTTTGTCGGCGCTGCCACCGGCAATCTGGAAGCCATGGCCCAACCGGATTACTTCGGAGATTTTATAAATAGCGGCAGTGTGTTTATATACTTGCTGATCCTGACTGTCTTGATCGGTCTGGTTTTAAATTCCGGTGTTCAGAACGGCATTGAACGGCTGGCAAAGGTATTGATGCCGACCTTGTTCGTGATGTTGCTGGCATTGACCGCGTTTGGGCTCACTTTGCCTAATGCGTTAATCGGCGTGAAGTTTTACCTGGTGCCTGATTTGGCCAAAATTTCCCCGCAAGTGGTCAGCAATGCGCTGGCCCAGGCGTTCTTCTCATTGTCGCTGGGAATGGGGATTTTGATCACTTATGGCTCTTACGTTTCCAAGGGTGATAGCATCAGCGGCGGCGCCAAAATGGTTGCGCTGGTCGATACTTCGGTAGCCTTTTTTGCCGGTCTGTTGATTCTGCCGGCTATATTTGTCTTCAACCCAGCCACCGATCCGGCTGAATTATCGACTTCCTCGGTTTCCCTGGTGTTCACTTTCCTGCCGAAGATATTTCTCTCGATGCAGGGTATCGTGGGTTATTTCGCTGCCAACCTGTTTGCCAGTGCTTTTTTCCTGCTGGTGTTCTTTGCTGCACTCACTTCGCAGGTCTCGATTCTGCAAGTGCCTATTTCCGCTTTTCAGGATGAGCTGGGTTACAGTCGCCTGAAGAGTGTGCTGGCGCTGGGAGCCAGCGCTGCTTTGCTGGTGCTTGCCTGTACCGTGTCGTTCGGCATGGTGGCATTTTTCACCAACTTTTTAAGCTACGGCGGTGCAGATAAATCCTTTTTCGATTTAGTGATTGATGTGTTCTACGATACTATTCTGCCGCTCAATGGCTTTATTGTGTGCTTATTCGTGATTTACCGTTGGAAGAAGGTCAACATGAACGCCGAGCTAGCCGTGGGAGACTCAGAATTTGAGCAATCAATGGCCAAAAAATACATTGATTTCTCTCTTGGCACTTTCATCCCGGTGGTGTTGTTCCTGGTGTTCGTTAACACCGTGTGCCTTAAGTTTCTGGGTTTCAGCCTGATCTAGCCGTTCTTTAAAATGCGCTGCTGTTCACGCTTCCAGTCACGCTCCTTGATGCTGGCGCGCTTATCGTGCTGTTTCTTGCCTTTGGCCAGGCCTATCTTAAGTTTCGCCCGTCCGCGGGACCAGTACAGCGCCAACGGCACAAGCGTATATCCCGCACGTTCGACCTGCCCAATTAGTCGATTAATTTCATAGCGTTTCATAAGCAGTTTGCGACTGCGGGTGGGATCGGCGGTAACATGCGTGGAGGCGGAACTGAGCGGCGAGATATGCGCGCCGAACAGAAATAGCTCGCCGTTTTTGATGATCACATAACTCTCTTTCAGCTGCACACGGCCGGCACGCATACTCTTGACTTCCCACCCCTGTAACGCCAGACCCGCTTCAAATTCTTCCTCGATGAAGAAATCAAAACGTGCTTTTCTATTATTGGCAATGGTGTTTGCCGCTGGTTTCTTGTTCTTTGGCATCGCTGCGGGCGGGTTATACTAGGCGAATGTGATTGCGGCTTTGTTCGGTCGGTCGAATAATAACCCCGTCACTCAGAAATACAATACAAATTAAGTGTCCACGCAAAACAGTAACCCACCAGACAAATCGCCGCGAATAGGCTGGGCATCGCGCTGGTCATTCATGCTGGCAGCGGCCGGGTCATCAATTGGTCTCGGTAACATCTGGAAATTCCCCTACGAAACCGGACTGCATGGCGGGGGGACTTTCCTGCTGGTATATATTCCGTGTGCACTGCTGGTTGCTTTCCCTTTAATGATGGCCGAGGTGCTGATTGGCAGATATGGCAGGGGCAACCCGATTCATGGCATCAGGCATATCGCCAAACAGGAGCATTTATCAAGCCTGTGGCCCGTTATCGGTTGGTTTGGGCTGATTTCCAGTTTCCTGATCTTCTCCTTTTACAGCGTAGTTGCCAGTTGGATACTGTTTTACATAATGCAGTCGGCAATGGGCAGCTTTGTCGGTGTGCCGGCAGAGATTGTGCAGCACTCCTATGGGGCCCTGTTACGAAATTCGGACCAGATGATGCTCTGGCATACCGTATTTGTGCTGATGGTGGTTGTGGTACTAACCCGTGGTGTACGCAGCGGGCTGGAACGCGCCCTGCGCATTATTATGCCGTGCTTTATCGCTTTGCTGATATGGCTCTGTGTGTATGCCAGCCAGGTCGGCGATTTCGACCAGGCTCTACATTTCCTGGCAAGTTATGATCTGGCGGCGATTGATGCGGAGCTAGTGGTGAGTGCTATGGCGCAGGCCTTGTTTTCTCTCAGCGTGGGGATCGGCGCGCTGGTCATGTTCGGTGCCTATATGCGCGATGAACGCTCCATTGCCAGTGCCGCGTCATGGGTCATGGTATTTGACACCGTATTCGCACTGCTGATGGCGCTGATGATTTTTTCGATTGTATTTGCCTTTGGTATGGATGCCGATTCAGGCGCCGGGCTGATTTTTGAAACATTGCCGGTGGCATTCTCGCAGATGACAGAATATTCGGTTGTATGGAGCACATTGTTTTTTACTCTGTTATTGGCAGCCTCACTAACCTCTGCATTCGCGTTACTGGAACCGATTATCGCAGCCCTGACGCAGGGCATGAATATTTCGCGGCGACTTGCAGCCTGGTTGGTCGGGGCCTGCGCGTGGGCTGGCGGCATGGTCACGGTTTATTCCTTCAACGACCTGAAGTTCAGTTTTTATTATTTTGGTGAACAACAAAGTAACGGTGTGTTTGATGTTTTGAATATCGTTGCCACCCACGTCATGATGCCGTTGGGCGCACTGCTGATCGCGCTGTTTGCGGGCTGGCGCATTCATCACGGTGAGACCAAGTCACTACTGGCGATGCGGGTTGAAGTGGCCTATCGATTATGGCGATTTTGCACGCGGATACTGGCGCCGATTGTACTTTGCGCTGTGCTTGTCATGGTTTTGTTTTTTCCAGCGTAGCGAATTTGGGCTTAGAGATTATTCATGTATGTAAACAGCAGGCAAGCGACTAATGTGGTTTAACTTGTTGGACAGAACGTTTCCTACCTTGGCTCCTGCACAACTGCCTTATACATATCCATGCACATAAATCTAAAGCCGAAACTACCGTAAAGAGGTGAACTGATGCGCACGACCATGGTAATCATTTTGTTTGCTGCCAACCTGTTGCCCAGCATGGTAATGGCGGAATCCGACTACGTCGTGCAAATCAATGCCGATCAGCCGCGCCGTGCACAGGTCACCGCCAGCATTGAGCCCGGTCAGCATGGCCTTTGTTTTATTCGATCAGCAGAAGATACTGGCCTCACTCACGGTTGGACGACTTTTATACATAAACTCTCGGTCACAGACCCAGACGGCCGATCCGTAAACGCTGCTTACGATGGCGAAGGTTGCTGGCGCCTAAACTCTACAGGCCGTGTTACGGTGAGTTACACGATGCTATTGTTGCATGACAAGTTCCCCAACATGCCCGGCGATGACGAGCTTGCCTATGCAGGTGACTGGGGGCAATTCTGGACTGGGCGCGCGCTCTTCATCGAAGGTAAACCTTCTGCAGCTGTTACGGTCGAGTTTTTATTGCCTCCAGACTGGGCTGTGACTGCTCCCTGGCCGTCCGCAGGTAACACCGGATTGATATTTGCGCCTACGGATACTGATGCCGTGTTCGATAGCGGCTTGATGCTCGGCAAACATGAGTCGCTTAAGTTCAGTCGGGGCAATGCTGTTATCCATATGGGGTTCAACGGTGCCGGCCCTCGGGCAAGGCGTGCCGAGCTGAGAGAAATATTCGATCGCTCCCTGGGTTCGTTTACAGACCTACATGCGGCGCCGACGGTGGGCGATTTGGCTGTATTTCTTGGCAAGGGGCGCGTTCTTGGCGGCGGTGTTATTGGAAACACGATCAGCATGTTAGTTGTTGATGAGGTGCCTGATACGCTTATGCCGATGCTCGCCTACATTGTAATTCACGAGGTTTTCCATCTCTGGAATGCTAACCTGAACTATGCAAATCAGGAGGACATGTACTGGTTCACTGAGGGGTTCGCAGAATACTTCAGTCATTTCGAGTTGCTGCAGCAGGGAATTCTGGAAGGCAAGACACTGCTCGGCAGGTTTGAGGAAAGAGCAGGGAAATATGCCGCCGCCGCTGGCCAATTATCAATGGCAGAGGCAGGTCAGAAGAAACTCGACCATTACAATCTGATATACAGCGGTGGCATGATGGCAACACTTGCCCTGGACATGCACATTCTGAAAACCTCGAATGGTCGTCACCGCATGGCAGATGTAATGCCCGCGCTCTACACTCGCTTTGGGGTAGAAACCGAGGTGCCATTGGACCTCGACACCTTTGCTGCCGTTATTGAGGAACAAACGGGTGTGGACTGCAGCGGGATATTGCGGCGATATGTTACCGGAACCGAAGTTCTGATTACCGCCCCACTGATGGAACAGTTAGCGGGCACACTTTAATAAAACGGTGGAAAATAGGAAGTATTAGGGCCCTTTTTACTTGATGTTGATGATTTAACAACCAATTTCGCGGGGTTTTCCACCTTCGGCACACCGAAC
>JAHHOC010000150.1 GCA_018677115.1 Arenicella sp.
AAGTTACATTTGTAATAGGGTGCTGCAGGTAATGACAAAATTACTGGGGCAAAATGGCGCCAGTGATTTCATCTGGCGGGTCGATTGGCGCTTACGACCTAATGCATCTGCGACAACCCTGGCAATGTCCACCACCGCAGCACATGAATACTATTATTATAGTGCATCGCCATGGCATCGCCTGGCACTGATCAAGGCTCGTGTAGTAGCAGGTGATCTTGACGCCGGCAACGCGTTTCTGGAATCACTCAGTGCATTTTTGTGGCGACAAAACCTGGATTATCGTGCGCTGGACGAACTTGCCGAGATCAAACAACGAATCAACCTCGAGCATCCTGGATTGCGCGTTGAGCGAAAATGGCGGGAACCCATCGGTTCCGAAATAGCGGGCTTTAACCTTAAGCTAGGCACTGGTGGAATCCGCGAGGTCGAGTTCATTGCCAATGCGCTGCAACTTATCTGGGGCGGTAAGCAGTACCGTTTACGCACATCAAATACGATTTCTGCGCTGGAAAACCTTGGAGAATTGGGGCATTTGCAGCGCGATGTAGCAAAGCAATTGACGCTTGCCTATTGTGACTTGCGCAAAATAGAAAATGGCGTGCAAATGCTGGGTAATCAGCAAACACACGTTCTTCCTGCTGATTCCTTGATGCAACAAAAGCTCCTGACCCTGCTGGACTATGATGACTGGCAGTCGTTGACCGAGCAAGTTAATCGGCACCGACGCGCGGTGAACGCACAATTTGAAGTTATGTTTTTACAGCAGGAGCCCCACGAGCATGAGACGTTCACCTGGCCTGATGGTCTAACCGCAGCTGCGCAGGAGATAGTACAGGATTGGGAGGCCGGTTTTCTGCAGTACGGAGTCGCCAGCCGTAAGCGTCACCATCTGTTACCCCTGGCCCGTGCACTGTCGAAACATCTCGCTCGCATCCCCGGCATGGATTCCAATCGAGCTGATGCCAGTATAACTATCGTTCGTTTGCATGAATTTTTCCGCTCATTGCCACGTGGAGAACAATATTTCCGTTTACTGTCCCGATCACCGGCACTGCTCGACAATATCGTTATGCCGCTGTTGCACTCGCCGCCGATGAGCAAGCTGTTGAAACAGTCACCGCACATTATTGATTGTTACATGCAGGAGCCTTGGCGTTATCCGGAGCAGGGATTTGATGCCAACTATGTGATGCACGCGGAACGCTATGATGTGCAACTGGAACGCCTGAGGCGATTTGTCAACGAGCACCTCTACCAGCTATACCTGTTTTTTCTGCAGGGGGAAATGTCGGTCGAAGACTTGCAGGTCGCGTTGTCGGATTTGGCCGAGTACACACTTGAGATAACCCTTGAAATTGTTACCCTGAATATGCAACTGGAACAGGTGCCGATCGCTGTCCTAGGTATGGGTAAGGCTGGACTGCGGCGCATGTCCCCTACGTCAGACCTGGATCTGGTGTTTGTGTTTGATGCTGGGGAGACGTCGCTGGACATGGCCTCGCGTTTTGTGAGCCGGTTGCAAACAGCTATATCCTCACCGATGCGCGAAGGCATCGTTTATGAACTTGATACGCGATTGAGACCTTCCGGTCGTTCCGGTGCTGCTACCGTGAGCGTTGACAGTTTCGCAGCTCATCAGCGCCTGCGTGCACATACCTGGGAGCATATAGCCCTGGTGCCAAGCAGGCCGGTGGCAGGCAATAAGAATCTATTTGCGGAAATGGATAAAGTCAAAATGGACGTTCTCTGCGGTCGCCGTGAGGCTGTTCAGTTCCATAAAGATGCCCTCAAGATGTGGCAGCGGATCGCCGAACATCGTGTAGAGCAGACTCCTGCAGAGATCATGTTCAGTAAATTGCGGCCGGGTGGGCTGATGCAGTCCGAATACCTGGCTGCATGCTATATTCTCGCTGCCGACAGGCCGTTCAGTTCAGCTGATTTTGAACAAATCCTGGCGGAATCCCTGCAAAGTACTGACATCACCAATCTCGGCGAGATTATTCAGTTTTGGCGCATTCAGCAAGTGTGGGAACGCCTACTGGGTAAAACCGGCGAAGCGGTTGAGACTATTCCTGCACCCTATCTGGATCTATTGTTGCAGCATTCGGGAGTAAGCAATGCAGCCGGGCTGTATGACAAGAAGCGTGGCTATGCGGAGGCTGTTGAAGGCGCTATGAATCGATTTTTTGCAGAAATTAGTAAATCGGGTTTTGATCCTGAAGAGTGGGTCGAAAGCAATGTTAACTGGCTATGAGCGCAGTGATCTGCGCTGGCGATTACGGAGGAGTAACTTGAAACGAAAAAATATTTTGATCACCGGTGCCAGCTCAGGTTTGGGGCGCGAAATGGCAAGGCAGTTTGCCGCCATGGGATGCAATCTGGCACTTTGCGCACGTCGAACAGAGCGTCTCGAGGAACTTCAACTTGAACTTGAAAAAACCAACCCCGGGGCAGTAATTTCAATCCGCCCGCTAGATGTTAATGATCATGATCAGGTATTCGAAGTCTTCAAATTGTTTGCCGCCGATCTCGGTCACCTTGACCGGGTGATTGTAAATGCAGGTATGGGCAAGGGCGCATCGCTGGGCACTGGTTATTTCCATGCAAATAAACAGACTGCAATTACTAATTTCGTATCAGCCATTGCACAATGTGAGGCGGCATTGGAATTGTTCCGCGCGCAACAACATGGACACCTTGTGACGATATCTTCGATTAGTGCTGTACGTGGATTTCGCAGGGCGATGACTGTTTATGCCGCCACCAAAGCGGCACTCTCGTCTCTGAGCGAAGGCATGCGCATTGACTTGTTGGACACGTCGATCAAGGTAACCACTATTCACCCGGGATTCATACGCAGTGAGATCAATGAGAAGGTAAAGAAAGTGCCATTTATTGTTGATACTGAAACCGGTTGCCGCGGCATCATTAAAGCGATTGAAAAAGAGGGTGCTAACTATTATGTGCCGGTCTGGCCATGGGCGATCATGGCGCGTTTAATGAAGATAGCGCCGCTCCGGTTTATCGCCAAAATGAGCTAACCGGTATTGCGTAAACCGGTTGCGATACCGTTGATGCTATGCAGTGCCGGGGTTAGCCACTCTGAAGCCAGGCGATCCTCGGCCTTGTCTAAGCGCCGCAGCAGCAATACCTGAATATAATTGAGGGGATCAAGGTAAGCATTACGCCAGCGAATTGACTGGCCGATATCAGGGAAATCATTCATCAGTTCCTGTGCACCGGTCACCGTGAGTAATGAGTTCACCGCCTTGTCAAATTCAAGGTTTATTTTTGAATAGACCTGCCGTGCTATTTTATCTTCGCTACACAAGGCAGCATAAGCCTTCGCTACTTCCTGATCGGCCTTAAGTACTGCCATCTGCGAGTTGCTGATGAGGTTCTGGAAATACCGCCAGCTGGAGAGCATTTCCTGTAATTCATCCAAACCGCCATTTGCGATGGCGAGCTCCAGTGCCGCACCCAACCCGTACCACGCCGGAATGTTCTGCCTCGATTGTGACCAACCGAAAACCCAGCCTATGGCACGAATTGAGGACTTGGAGAAATCCGCTTTTTTACGGTGAGACGGCCGTGAGCCTATATTCAAGAAACCGATTTCATGTGACGGTGTGGTTTCATAAAAATACTGCATGGTTTCAGGGTTGTCATCGGTGAGCTCTCGGAAAGCGGCTTCACCGGTTTTCACCAATTGCTCCATCATCGCAATATGAGCGGTGTTGTCCGGATGTTTATAATCCGGGTCACTGGCTTTCATCAGTCCAGTGACACCCACAGTGAGTTCATAGCGAGCTGTTTGCATGAAATTATATTTAAACGACAGCACTTCGCCCTGCTCGGTAAACTTGATTCCGCTTTGCAC
>JAHHOC010000159.1 GCA_018677115.1 Arenicella sp.
GGGCGTAACCATTGGGGACGCCATTGTGCAGGCCAAGCAGGCGATGGCGGTGGATAACCCGGAGGCCACCGACATATTACTCGGCTGGCAGATCATTGGCGACCCGGCATTGGTGGTAAGCCCGTGACGGAATAACTAAAAACAACGAAAAGCCAGCCACCGTGCTGGCTTTTTTATGCCAATATCGTTGTTTATAGGTTTTGAAAATCCTGTCAAATGGGTAAAATACGCGCCCGTTATCCCTAGCCATACTACTGATCGCAGAAGGCAAATGACTTTGAGTCAAAAACCACAAAAAGCCAAGGGCAAGAAGGTTTTTATTAAAACCTTTGGTTGCCAGATGAACGAGTATGACTCGGGCCGCATGCTTGATTCATTGCGTGATTCACACGCTGTCGAGGCAACCAGTGATGAACAGCAAGCCGACATCATATTGTTGAATACCTGCTCTGTGCGCGAAAAGGCACAGGAGAAAGTGTTTTCCCAGTTGGGCCGCTGGCGAAATTTGAAGGAGCAGAACCCTGACCTGGTGATCGGTGTGGGCGGATGTGTTGCCAGCCAGGAAGGTGAGAGCATCATGAAGCGGGCACCGTACGTGGATATAGTGTTTGGCCCGCAGACACTGCATCGTTTGCCCAAGCTCTATGACGAGGTGTTGCGCGATCAGCAATCCAAACTGGACATCAGCTTTCCTGAAATTGAAAAGTTTGATGCCTTGCCGGCCCCAAGGGTCGATGGGGTTACCGCCTTCGTGTCGATAATGGAAGGTTGCAGTAAATACTGTTCCTTTTGCGTGGTGCCCTATACCCGAGGTGAAGAATTTTCCAGACCGTTTGATGATGTTATTGCCGAGGTCTATGCGCTTGCCGAGCAGGGAGTACGTGAAGTTACCCTTTTAGGCCAGAATGTGAATGCCTATTGGGGTTCTATGCACGATGGCAGTATGGCTGATCTTGCCCTGTTAATTCGCTACCTGGCCGAAATAGAAGGCATAGATCGCATTCGTTATACGACTTCACACCCACTGGAATTCAGCGATAGCCTGATTAATGTCTACACCGATGTGCCTGAACTGGTTAATCATCTGCACCTTCCAGTGCAATCGGGGTCAGACCGGATTTTGGCGGCCATGAAACGTCGCTATAAAGCTGCGGACTACATTAAAATTATTCAAAAGATTCGTAAGATACGGCCTGACATAAGTTTGTCGTCGGATTTCATTATCGGCTTCCCCGGTGAAACTGACGAAGATTTTGAAGATACTATGCGCCTGATTGAAACGATTGGCTACGATCAATCGTTCAGTTTTATCTACAGTGCCCGCCCCGGTACCCCGGCATCAGATTTACCCGATGATGTACCCGTTGAGGTGAAGCAGGCGCGCCTGCAGAGGCTGCAAAAACGCATAGCCGAAATGGCAATGGCCATCAGTCAGGATATGGTCGGCAGCGTGCAGAGGGTTCTGGTGGATCGGCCGGCGCGCAAAGACCCGACTCAGATTTGTGGGCGCACAGAAAACAACCGCGTAGTAAATTTTGACGGTGAGCATTCGCAAATCGGACAGTTTGTAGATGTGCGGATTACCGAAGCTTTGCCTAATTCATTGCGAGGTATTCAGCTCGTTTAACAATTGTTGCTTTGCTTAACGAACAGTCTATTTGAAGCTTGTTTTCTGCGGGTTGATGCTCTATAAGTGAAGTATGGAATTCGAGTTTATGCCCGCTCAGTCGATGGCACACAGAAACCGCTTAGCCAAAGCGCCAAATCACATGGTGGTCAATCAATAGATGCACAACAGGTTTAATTGCAAAGTATCGATTTTCAGGGAAAGGAAACGTCTTTGAACCAAGCGCTACCAGCCAGGACAATCTCACTGGGCACCGATGAGGCACCGGCTGAAAATTCAAGATTATCGATTCTCTGTGGAGAGCGTCATAGCAATATAGATGTGATCGAGGAAGAGTTGATGGTTAAGTGTTATCAGCAGGGCTCAGAATTTGTACTACAAGGTAAGCCCGAGCAGTTAGATATTGCGGCCCGGGTTTTGCGCAAACTCTATACACTCACGCTTGATGGAGCAGGCCTGCAGCAATCGAAAATCTATCAAATTATCCGAAATATGTCCGAGCCAGAAGAACAGGAATTGGAATTTGAGCGTATTCAGGCGCCTCTCAGGCAGGTGGTCGCCAGATCCAAGAACCAGAGTGACTATATGAATGCCATTGACAAGGCCGATGTGGTTTTTGGCATTGGCCCGGCCGGTACCGGTAAAACCTACCTAGCGGTGGCGAAGGCAGTTGATGCGCTGATCAATGATGAGGTAAGCCGTATTGTGCTGGTGCGCCCGGTGGTTGAAGCAGGTGAAAATCTTGGTTTCTTGCCCGGGGATATCGGGCAGAAGATTGATCCCTACCTGCGGCCTCTGTATGACGCACTGTACGAGTTATTAGGCTTTGAGCGGGTAACCCGATTGATCGAAAAAAACAGTATTGAACTGGCACCACTGGCTTATATGCGCGGCCGTACTCTGTCTGACGCGTTTGTCATCATGGACGAAGCACAAAATACTACGGTGGCACAAATGAAAATGCTATTGACCCGCACCGGCTTTGGCTCCAAGGTAGTGATAACCGGTGACGTGTCGCAAGTAGACCTCCCCAAGGGCACCTACTCCGGCTTGAAACATGCTCTGGCCTTACTTAACAAAGTGCGAGGCATCCGGGTGGTTAAGTTCAATAGCAAGGACATTGTCCGTCATCCGCTGGTGCAGCGTATCGTCGATGCTTACGAAAAGAATGAGCGCAATGACTGAATTAAACGGCGACGCAAGTGCGGTGCAGTTGGATGTTGATGTTCAATATGCAATCGACGACAGTGAGCTTAATGAAGGTGAGGAGCCTCCGGGCGAATTTGAACTGGCGCATTGGGCCCGCGCAGCCTATCAATCTGTCGCCGACGCTGCAAGCGAAGTAACCATTCGCCTGGTGGACGAGCCGGAAATAACAGCGCTTAATAGAAAGTATCGCGACAAAGATCAGCCGACTGATGTGCTGTCGTTTGCCTTTGAAGTTGGTCCCGATATTGATGTTGCACTACTTGGTGATATTGTGATCTGCCATAGCGTAGCTGTTACTGAAGCCCGTCAGCAGCAGAAAACACTCTTTGACCATTATGCCCATCTGGTTACCCATGGCATGCTGCATTTGTGCGGGTATGACCACGAACTCCAAGACCAGGCCCAGAAAATGGAATCCCTGGAAATTGAGCTATTAGCCAGTCAGGGGATCGCAAATCCTTACCAACAGCAATAATGCCGTATCGTAAAATCACCGTGAATCCAGCGCAAAAACCATCGACCGCTTCCGGGTTTTTTAAGGGCCTTCTTACCCGCTTCGTGCCGGCCTCGCGGGCTGAAACAAAGGCCGATCTATTGGAGAATCTGCGTATGGCGGAGCAGGATGGCATCGTTGCGCGCGATGCCTATGACATGATGCAGAGGGTCATGTATGTGTCAGATTTGAAAGTCCGCGACATCATGATTCCCCGTAGCAATATGATGCATGTAGAGAAAGATGACGATCTGGACCGGTGTCTCGATGTGATGGTCGAGAGTGGTCACTCACGTTTTCCGGTGGTGGACAATGAACGCGACCAGATCATCGGCATGCTGATGGCTAAGGATTTACTCAAATATTTTGATGATGAAAAGAAACCACGATTCAATTTACGTGATCTGACCCGCCCGGTTGTTTTTGTGCCGGAGAGCAAACGGCTGAACGTTCTGCTTAGGGATTTTCGCGAGAACCGTAACCACATGGCTGTGGTGGTCGACGAATATGGCAGCGTGGCGGGGTTGGTCACTATTGAGGATGTACTGGAACAGATTGTTGGTGATATCGAAGATGAACATGATATTGAAGAAGAAGAAAGTATGATCCGGGTGCTTGATGATGGGGAAACTATCATCAAGGCTGTACTTCCTATCGATGAATTCAATGACTATTTCAAAACTTATCTGAACGAATCGGCAAGCGATACAATAGGTGGCTTAATCTCGCAGACCCTGGGGCATGTGCCGCAGCGCGGAGAGACTCTGCAGATAGAAAATTTAAATTTTGAGATCGTGCATGCCGATTCCCGCCGGGTTCATTTAATCAGAGTGGATCGAAGGTCATAGCGCTGTGCACACTGCAGCCACACCGACGGTGTACCTGATAGACGCCAGCATATATATATTTCGTGCGTGGTTTTCTGTGCCTGACTCGATGCGGGGCGAGGACGGCTCGCCGGTAAATGCAGTTTACGGGTTTTGCCGTTTTCTGACTGAGTTTCTGGAGCGCAGCAAGGCTCATTATGTAGGTGTTGCCTTTGATGAGAGCCTGACACAGTCGTTTCGCAATGAAATTTATCCGGCCTACAAAATGAACCGGGAATTGCCACCGCAGGAGTTGTCAGCACAATTTAAACTTTGCCGGCGAGTTGCCGAGGCGGCAGGATTACACTGCGTCGGGCACGATCGGTATGAGGCCGATGACCTGATTGCCACGCTGGCCCTTTCAGTTAGGGAGCAGGGTTTCCGAAATGCGGTAGTCAGTGGCGACAAGGATTTGACTCAACTTTTACGCGGTTCTGACTTCTGGTGGGATTTCGCCCGTAATCAACAACTGGACGCCAGCAAAGTTATTGACAAGTTCGGCGTGCCACCCGAATCCATTCAGGATTACCTGGGACTATGCGGTGATGCGGTGGATAATATTCCCGGCGTACCAGGCGTTGGAGCGAAAACTGCAGCCGCTCTGCTGCAGGCATTTGGTGATATGGATGCGCTGTATGAAAATCTCGATGACATCGCAGGTTTGCCGATCAGGGGCGCGAAAACCCTGCGCTCAAAATTGGTTGAGCACGAAGAACAGGCACGCTTATCGAAATTATTGGCAACACTTGCCTATGACGCGCCTATCGATAAACAGGCCGATGTCCTGCGTCGCCGCGCCGCCGAGCTCAATTCGCTACAGGAGATCAGCCATATCATTGGCGGTAGGGGTGAAGGCCTGTTCCAGCGCCTGGTTGAGTCTTCCCACGCCACAGTGGCTGCTGACCGTCCGAAATCTTAGCTTCAATTAACTTGCTCCGCATTGAGCTATCTGTAATTATTTTGGGTTCGCAGTAATTCACAGGGTTAACCATATGTACACCGAATTTTTTGGATTGAATGAGCGACCATTCTCGATCGCCCCGGATCCACAATATCTGTACATGAGCTCGCGCCATAAGGAGGCAATGGCGCATTTAAGCTACGGTTTATTGCAGGGTGGGTGTTTCATTGTGCTCACCGGAGAAGTGGGCACCGGCAAAACCACCTTGTGTCGTAATTTGCTGCAGGAATTGCCGGACAATGTGGACGTCGCCTTGATTCTCAACGCGAATATTAACGAAACCGAACTGTTACAGACCCTGTGTGATGAACTCAAAATTCCCTACGCGGAGAACCTGTCGCAGAAGCGGCTGCTTGATCTGATTAACGACTACCTGTTGGCCGCGTATGCAGAGAGCCGGCACACTGTGTTGATTATTGACGAAGCGCAATTGTTGAGCAGGGACGTACTTGAACAAATAAGGTTGCTGACTAATCTTGAAACTACCAAGCAAAAATTATTGCAGATCATCCTCATAGGGCAGCCTGAACTGAATGACGTATTGTCACGCAATGACCTCAGGCAGCTTGCGCAGCGGGTCACCGCACGCTATCACCTCGGTGCATTGCGGCGTAATGAGATTGAGGATTATGTGAATTTCCGTCTCGGTGTCGCCGGGTGCAAACAACCGCTGTTCAGCAAGCAGGCGCTCACTCAGCTGCATCTATTGACTGGGGGAATTCCGCGCAAAATTAATGTATTGGCCGACCATTCCTTGCTTTCGGCCTACTCAAAAACACAGCCTGTGGTTAATGCCCAGGTTGTTAAGGTCGCAGCTCGGGAAGTCTTTATTGCCGCGCAGCAGGAGGCAAATCGCTCAGCTGCATGGCCAAATATGCTTGCACGGTGGTGGCTGCCTGCGACCTTGCTGTTGTTATTAAATATTGGTCTGTGGTGGTGGTTTGCTGCGCCCGAGCCCGCAACAGTAGCGGGGGCGGGCAATCCGGCAATCGAGTCGCCAGTGGTGCCACAAGCGCAGCCGCAATCAGCTGATGAAACGATGACAGCACAGACTGACACCGCACCGCTTGCCGTTGTGCCAGACAAGCCGCGGCGGGCGGCAGAGGCTCCCTCTGTCGCTGAGGCCAATCAGTCTGTAGATGAATCAGTGCTGGTGCTCACGACAGGCGGCAACAGTAGCCAAGCTGAAGTTGAGGCTGTGCAAGAGGTCGAGGCGGCAGGTGAAGCTGTCAGCGAGGTAATGAGCACGCAGCAGAACCTGGCTGGGATAGCTGCAGAGGAACCTGCTGCGGCTGTACAGGATATGCAGCCAGCGCAGGTGGATAATCAGCCTGTGATCACCATCACTGACGTGGCTGAGCAACCCGGCACAATGATTGTGTCTGGTGAGCCGTTGACCGTCGATGATGTGGCGCCGCAGCCGCTCAACGGCGAGCTGGCCGACATACTGGAAACCTCCGCTGATCAAACCGGGCGCATAGCCGCATTTCGCGCTCTCGCTGATTTATGGGGGCAACGCATGCCCGATCAATTTCTCAGCCCGGCCTGTTCGGTGTTGGCGGCGCAGGGCCTGCGCTGTCAGGGTGTCAGCAATTGGACACAGTTGCAACGATTCAATCGCCCGGCAGTGCTGGTGCTCTCACACAATGACCAGTTGCACCGTGTGGTGCTGAAATCGATAGATGGTAGCAGTGCGGTCACGTCAATCGGGGGGCGCGAATATAAGCTGGATGCCGGTGAAGTCCAGAGGCACTGGACCGGTAACGGAGTGGTGTTCTGGCGACCTGATGAATCCGGAGCAGATTTCTATCAGATCGGTGATGATTCGACCGCAATGCCGGCATTGCGCGAACGCCTGAACCGCGCTTTTGACTCTGTCAGGCTGCCCTTGTTAGATTCGGTTGAATTGCAGCAATTTGACCTGGACATGTCGCAAAAAGTGTTTGCCATGCAAAGCCGCTTTTCTATTATTGCCGACAGTAAAATAGGTAATGAAACCTATATGTTGATTAATGAGATACTGCAACCGGATTCAACCCCCGTATTGCAGCGCCGCATGCCTTGAGCCCAAGATACTATGTCAACGATTCTCGATGCACTGAAAAAATCCGAGCAGGAACGCAAATTGAAAAATGTTCCGACCCTCGCCGATATGCCGGCACCGGAAGAACCAACCCGTTGGCCGGTATATGTGGGCGTTGTACTGGCAGCGTTATTTTTGATTTCGCTGGTTTTGCTGCTTGCCAGGCAGTCGGCTGATCCGCTTCCACAGGCAACCGCGCCCATCGAGGTGAGTAATGAGACGGTTGCTGCGCCGGCAACTGTAGACACCGATTCAGCGGTAGTGGTTAACGTAGTGTCCTACTCCAAACAGCCTGAGCAGCGCTTTGTGATGATAAACGGCAAAATGTTCCGCGAGAATGAATTTGTCAGGCCGGGCCTGAAGGTGATTGAAATCACTGAACAGAGTGTGGTATTGAATGAACGCGGGAGGAGGTTGGTTAAACAGCCTTAGCCAATCGAAAGCACGTCAGCAGATAAAGTGATAGGGTCACTAGCCCGCTTTAGCTATAATCCGCGCTTTCCCCGAGTCGAATTCCCATTTTACCCATGAGCCTGCCTGCTGAAGTCGCAAGACGCCGCACATTTGCGATCATATCCCACCCCGATGCTGGGAAAACCACGCTGACCGAAAGGCTGTTACTGTCTGGCGGCGCGATTCAGCTGGCCGGTAACGTAAAGGCAAGGAAGAGTGGCAGGCACGCGACTTCTGACTGGATGGAACTGGAGAAACAACGCGGTATCTCGGTCACCTCTTCAGTCATGCAGTTTGTTTATGACGATAAAATGATCAACTTGCTGGATACTCCCGGGCACGCTGATTTTTCTGAAGATACCTACCGTACCCTGACTGCCGTAGATTCAGCGCTGATGGTTATCGACATTGCTAAGGGCGTCGAGGAGAGGACTATCAAGTTAATGGACGTGTGTCGCTTGCGAACCACGCCGATTATGACCTTTGTGAACAAAATGGATCGTGAAGGGCGTGATCCGCTTGAAGTTATCGACGAAGTTGAGTCGGTGCTGGACATACTGTGCGCACCAATGACCTGGCCGATCGGTATGGGCAAGCAATTCAGGGGAATTTACCGCCTTTACGATGACAAAATCCACTTATTCGCCGGTCGACCGGGCAACCGTGAAAGTGAAGACCAGTTTATAGTCGGACTATCCAATGCGGAGCTTGATGATGTTCTGGGTGATGTGGCACGGCAATTACGTGAGGAGATCGAGATCGTGCGCGCCGCCAGCAATGCGTTTGATATGGAACTCTATCTCAGTGGTGATTTGACGCCAGTATTTTTTGGTTCCGCGATTTCAAATTTAGGCGTCGATGAATTAATGCACAAATTTGCCGAGCTGGCTCCCCCGCCACAGGGACGAGTCGCTGAGAGCCGTACTGTCAGCTCGGCCGAGGAGGATTTCACCGGATTTGTGTTTAAAATCCAGGCCAACATGGATCCCTCGCACCATGACCGAATTGCCTTTGTGCGCATCACCTCCGGCCAGTTTAACAAGGGCAAGAAACTGAGGCATGTCAGGCTTAAACGGGATGTGACGATAAACAAAGCGAGTTCTTTTATGGCAGCCAAAAGGGACCAGACAGAAGAGGCATTCGCAGGCGACATTCTGGGTGTACACAACCACGGTACCATTCAAATTGGCGATACCTTTACCGAAGGCGAAGAATTGAAGTTTACCGGCATCCCTAATTTCGCTCCCGAACTTTTCAGGCGTGTACAACTGCAGGATCCATTACGTGCCAAAGCATTACAAAAAGGCCTGATCCAACTCAGTGAAGAGGGTGCCACTCAGGTTTTCAAGCCACTGATCAATAACGATATGATTCTGGGTGCGGTTGGGGTTCTGCAGTTTGACGTGGTCGCTCACCGGCTTAAAACCGAATACAAGGTCGAATGCTCGTTTGAACCGGTGCAGGTAGCTACCGCGCGCTGGTTACATTTCCCGGACGCTAAAACCGAACAGGAATTTCGCCGCAAAAATGAATCCAATCTGGCGCTCGATGGTGCCGGCTGTTTAACCTATATCGCTCCCAACATGGTGAACTTGCAATTAACCATCGAGAGGTGGCCAGACGTGGAGTTCCGGGCAACACGCGAAATTTAACGCTGGCTGCTATGCATAGAGAGCTGGAACCTCAAATACCCGCGGCTTCGGCTGGTAACGAAAATGCTACCCGGCCTGAGGTCGTTATTCTCGGGGGCGGAATCGCTGGATTGAGTGTTGGCTACCATTTATCTCAATCAAAATATGGATCATTTCGTATTTATGAGGCTCAGGACCAGGTTGGTGGGCTAGCGCGCAGCTTTAACTGGCATGATGCTGACTGCGATATTGCTCCTCACAGGTTGTTCTCTCAAAACAAAGCCCTGCTTAAAACCTTACTGAGCCTGGTCGAGTGCAATAAGATACCCCGGCGGAGCAAGATCGTATTGGATGGAAAGTGGATTAATGATCCCATCAGCATTCTAGAGCTGCTCAGAGTAAATTTCCCATTTCGCAGTTTGCGGCTCATGATGAGTTATTTAACCGCAAGGCTGTCAATAAAACGGCCATTTGGTAATTTTGATGACTTTGCTAAAGCGAGCTATGGCCATGAGTTGAATGAATTGTTCTTCAAGCCCTACGCCGAGAAATTGCTCGGTCTCGAATCACGTCAAATCGCCGCTGCATGGGGCAAGCGTAAGTTGCGGGTCTCGGGGTTTCGCGACATTATCCGGAAAAATACCAAACTCTATTTTAAGTATTTTTATTACCCAAAAGCCGGTGGCTACGGAGCGTTTGCCCGCGCACTGGGCAAACCGATCAAGCACAATATTGAAACACAACACAGCTTAGAAAAAATAGTCTATCGCGCGTCTGAAAAGATCTATGAATGTCAATTTCGTAATAGACAAGGCGATACTGTCACTACTAGAAGCCCGGCGCTGGTTTCCACGTTGCCGCTTTCAACCCTGTTGAACTTATTGGGTCACTCGATTGAGTTTCACTATAGAAAACTCAGGTTGGTTTACCTGCATGTTAACCGCGACCGAGTGATGGATGAACAGTGGGTGTATTTCATCGATAAGAGCAACATCATTAACCGCGTATCCGAGTTTAAAAATTTCTATCCGCGACAAAGCCAAACTAAAAAACGCAGCACGATACTTTGCGCGGAAATCACCTCTGATCCGGATTGCTCGGCCTCGGCTGTGGTTGAGGAATTGCAAAGGATGAAGATAATTAAAGCTGTGGATGTTCTGGACACCAAACGGATCGATATCGCCAATGCTTATCCGATCTATGATACGCATTACGAACGTAAATTGGCTGAGGCTAATGAGATTCTCAAGCAGTATCCAGATCTTTTTCTGCTCGGCAGGCAGGCGGAATTTTCACACCAGGATATCGATGAAATATTCGACTCCGCACAGCAAATGGCCGCCCGCTATCTGAAAGTTCTGGCGCAGTGACGAGCCAGCCTGCTAAATACGACATACTGGCTGCGCTACTGATCATGGTGGCGGTCGCGGGCGTTTTCGGGCAGACGTTCGGCCATCAGTCAATTGGATATGATGATCCTCATTTTATAAGCCTGGTTCCCCAGGTGTTGTCGGGACTGTCCTGGGAGAATATCCAATGGGCCTGGAGTACCGATCAGATGGCAATCTGGCATCCGCTGACCTGGATCAGCTATCAACTTGAATCCGATCTGTTTGGCGCAGAAAACGATGGCGCGCGCTTTGTGATCAACACACTGTTGCATCTGGTGAATTGCTGGCTGGTCTATCTCATTTGCAAAGAATTTCGTTTCAGCGAGCTATACGCGCTGTTCATAGTATTATTGTTTGCTGTTCATCCACAGCACGTAGAGGTGGTAGCCTGGCTCTCGCAGCGCAAAGAATTGCTGGCAACCTTTTTTATGCTGTTGTCCCTGCGCCAGTTTCTCAAGTTTCGAAAATCACCATCTATCAATGCGTATGTTTTGTCGCTGGTATTTTTTGTGTTCGCGCTTGCATCCAAGGTCAGTGCGGCACCCCTCGCATTGCTGCTGCCCGTTATTTACATAATCGACTTCCGCTTTGAATCCCAGGCTAAAGCAACTTCATACCAGGTCCTGCTAAAAGGGCTCTTGAGATGGTTACCCTTTCTGGCTGTGGCCGGGGTGATATCGTTGATCACTGCAAATATGCAGGCCGGCCCACTTGCAGATAAATTTGTGGATCTGTATTCAAGCCTGAACTATCTGTTGATGATCGGGATTCGATTTGCCTGGTATTTGCAGATGTCATTCTGGCCAGAGCCGCTATCACTGTTTTATCCGGTTCCGCAGGCAGTTAGCAGCTTGGAGATCGCACAATCCGTAATTCTGATTGTACTTTTTTTTCTGATTGCCTGGCGAAACCGATCCAACAGGCTTTTCCTGATCGGCGTTTGCTGGTTTGTTGTGTTTTTAGCACCGACCAGCGGGATCGTGCCCGTTGAAAGCATATTTGTATCTGATCGCTACAGCTATCAGGCACACATCGGTTTGTTTATCGCCGTGATGGCGATGGCCCAAAATATAACACCGGCATCCAGGCTTATTGTGCTAAAAACTTTTCTGGCGGCTGCGATTGTAATTTTTGCAACCATCAGTTGGAACCATACCGCCAACTGGAAATATGCGATCTCGCTGTTCAAATACGAATTGCAAACTAACCCTTCAAGCGAAGCGGCCGCTGTGCAGCTGGGACATGCCTACTTCGTGGCAGACAATAGCATACTTGCCCGTCGTCACTACCAGCAGGCCATCGAGCTAAAACCCGACGGCTTTTATGGCTATGCCTATCTGGGCTTTCTGGAACATGAACTGGGCAATTATGCAGCGGCCGAACAGCTTTATATGCAGGGAATCAGCAATACATCGCCTGCTAAATCCCACCATGTTAAAGAAGTATACGAGCGCCTGACCTGGATCAGCAGCCACTTTAAAAGACATCAGCAGGCGATCGAACGCATGACACTCGGATTGCAACTGTTCCCCGATAGCCTGTATCTACAGCAGATGAAAACCTACTACCAGCAATACTACCCGGCCTTGATTGATCAGGGCTGAAAGTTACAGCACGTTACTCTTGATAACCAGCATCTTCTCACGCGTCATCTCGTGCATGGAATATTGAATACCGCCCATGCCGATGCCGGATTCATCGCGCCCACCGAATGGCATCCAGTCGACCCGGAATGCGGTGTGGTCATTGATCATCAC